>NZ_JBEPKA010000003.1:0-243411 GCF_040496015.1 Agromyces litoreus | reverse complement strand
GCGAGCTCGACGACGCGGTCGACGCCACCGATCGCGGCGACGTACCGTTCGGCGAGCGGCTTCGGCGGGTGGGGCCAGAGTCGGGCCGGGTTGCCGTCGAACCAGCCCATGTACCGCTGGTAGATGGCCTTGACGTTGTGGCTGACCGAGCCGTAGTACCCGCGGGCGTGCCACGCGCGCTCCAGGGCGGGCGGCAGCTCGATCGCCTCCGCGATCTCGGCACCGGTCATGCCCCGGTTCAGCATCCGCAGCGTCTGGTCGTGCAGGTAGGCGTACAGGTCGCGCTGCAGTCCGAGGTACTCGCGGATCTCGTCGGCGCCCCAGGTTGGCCAGTGGTGCGACGCGAACACGACGTCGGCGCGGTCGCCGTACCGCTCGATGGCCTCGGTCAGGTACCCGGCCCAGACGTGCGGGTCGCGCACGAGCGCACCGCGCAGCGTGAGCAGGTTGTGCAGCGTGTGCGTCGCGTTCTCGGCCATGCACAGCGCCCGCCTGCCGGGGAACAGGAAGTGCATCTCGGCGGGCGCCTCGGTCCCCGGCGCCATCTGGAACTCGATCTCGACGCCGTCGACGACGTGCGTCTCGCCGGTGGAGCGGATCTCCAGCGTCGGGACGAGGATCCCGGCGCGACCGGTCGACGTCGATTGGCCGAGTCCGGCCCCGACGGCCCCGCGTGGCCCGCGTTCGAGCGCGGCGCCGTACATGTACCCGGCACGGCGGCCCATGGCCGTCCCCGCGTACACGTTCTCGGCGACCGCGTGGCCGACGATGCCGACCGGGGCGATCACCTGCACCCCGCCGGGGCGCACGTCCTCGGGGTCCACGACGCCGAGGACACCGCCGAAGTGATCGATGTGGCTGTGCGTGAAGATCACCGCGGTCACCGGACGGTCGCCGCGGTGCTCGCGGTACAGGGCGAGCGCCGCCGCCGCCGTCTCCTTCGAGATGAGCGGGTCGATCACGATCACGCCGGTCTCGCCCTCGACGAAGCTCACGTTGGAGAGGTCGAGGCCCCGCACCTGGTAGATGCCCTCGACCACCTCGTAGAGGCCGTGCTTCGCGACGAGACCGGACTGCCGCCACAGGCTCGGGTTCACCGTGTCCGGCGCGTCGCCGTCGATGAAGCCGAACTCGGCGAGGTCCCAGACGACCTTCCCGTCCGCGTCGCGGACGGCAGCGTCCTCGAGGGACCCGAGGAATCCGCGGTCGGCGGCCTCGAGGTCGCGGGCGTCGTCGAAGGGCAGGCGTTCCGCGAGCCGTCGCTGCTGCTCGCGGATCGCGTCGGTCGCGTCGGACTGCGGCATGTGGTCCCCCATTTCCATTTCCCGGCCCGGTGCGGGCGCGGGCGCCTAGAAGTTCCCGATCCCCTTGCCGATCAGCACCACGCCGATCACGAGCAGGAGCACGGCCATCACGGTCGCGTTGTTGTGCACGAGCCAGCCGCGAAGCCGTTCGAGCGGCTCGGCCATCCGTCGCGAGGCCGCGAGGTAGGCGATCACCGGCACGGCCACCGACGCCGAGGCGATGACCGTGAAGACGAGGAGCGCGACCGCGGCTCCGCCGACCTCGAGTCCGGCGGAGCCGATCGCGACGCCCGCGCCGGCGCCGAGCAGCAGGTTCTTCGGGTTCACGGCGGCGAGCAGGAATCCGAGCCCGAGCGCCCGCCCGACGGTCATCCCGTCGATGCCGGCCATCCACTTCGGCAGCGGCGGCTCCTCCCCCGGTCCGGGACGACTGCGCCACTGGCGGACCGCGAGGAGCAGCAGTCCCGCGCCGAGCACCAGCTGGATGACCGCGGAGACCGGCTTGGCGGCGTCGTCCTCGCCCTCGGGCAGCGCCGACGAGAGCAGCGTGAACACCGTTGCGGCGACCGCGATGCCGAGCACCCACCCGACGAGGAAGCCGACGCTCGTCGACCGGGCCTTCGGCGAGAGCAGCATGAGGATGGCGGCGATGATCGGGATCGGGCTGATCGCGATGCCCACCGCGAGCGGAAGGGTCTCCCCGATGACGGCGCCCACGCGAGTTCCTCCTCCCCCGCTGATCAGATCCGGATCGGGAAGGTCGCCATGATGACGACCCCGACGATCGTGATCACGAACGCCATCCCGAGGAGCACGCGCGCGACCCACGACGCGATCTCGCGCTGCGACATCGCGGTGAGGAACAGCACGAGCGCGAAGAGCACGGTGAGCAGCGAGTAGTTGTCACCGCGCTGGTTGTTCTCGAGCGCCTCCGCGAACTTGGCATCCGCCCTCGCCGTGAGTTCCTCGGCCTCGGCCGTGCCCTCCGGAACGTACTCGTCGCGGGTGAAGGGGCCGAGCTCGGCCTGTCCGTCGGCGACCCACGCTTCGTAGGCGACCCGGAACGCGGGCGTGAAGCGATCCCGGATGTAGTCGGCGAGCTCGTCGTTGCCCCCGCCGACCGCCTCCACGTAGGCGGCGTAGATCGTGAGGTCGAAGGTGCGCGCGGAGCGCGCGGCGCCCTCGGCGTCCGCCGCCTGGATCCGCGCGCTCGAGGCCTGGCTGAAGGCGATGGACATCTCGCCGCCCCACTTCGAAGCCTGGAACCCGCACCACGCGGTGAGCACCGCGACGACGGACAGCAGGAAGACGCCGATGATCTCCGTGACGCGCTTCCCCCGGTCGGGTGGAGGCGCCTCCTTCTCCGTCATCCCTGCGCCGTCAGCCGAGCAGCTTCGCCTTCGCGGCGGCGAACTCCGCGTCCGAGAGGATGCCCTGCTCCTTCAGCGTCGCGAGCTTCTGGAGTTCGGCCACCACGTCGACGCCGCCGGCCGGTGCGGCGGGCGGCGGGGGTGCGGGCTGCTGCGCCGCCGCCTGCTGCGCGGCGGCCTGCTGGGCCTGGTACTGCTGGGCCTCCCACTGCTGCTGGGCCGCCGCCTGCTGCTCGGCCTGCTTGTCCGCGTAGCGCGCGTTCTGGCGCCGCGCGACGCCGCCGCTCACGGCCGTGGCGGTTCCCGCGACGACCGCGGTGCGCGCGGCCATCCCGATCAGCCCCGGGCGTCCCATCCTCCGGATCGGCATCGTTGCCCCCTACTCCTCGTCGCTCGCCTCGGCGAGCACCTCGTTGACCACGGTCGCCGGGATGCGCTCGACCTGGAGCACCTCGCCGCCCGAGGCGGCGAACGCGGATGCGATCTGCTTCGCCCACAGCAGCTCGATCGCCATGATGGCGCCCGACGTGCCGGGCGGGACCATCTCGGCGAGCTCGTCGATGTCCTCGTCGCCGACGATGCCGGACGCCTCGAGCTCGACGACCGTGAAGCCCAGCTCGTCGCGGAACTCCTCGTACTCGCGGACCGTGATCTCGCCGTCCTCGTCCCGCGAGACGATCAACAGGTCGAGGAGCCTGATCTGGTCGCTCGCCATCAGGTCGCCGAGCGCGGCGGCCGTCGCCCGATCGAGGCGGTCCCCCTCGAAGCTCACGACGTAGACGTCGACCGGGCCGTAGTCGAATGCAGTCATCGAATCCCCCTGTCCTGAACCCTAAGCGCCCCCCGGGCGCGGCACCAGACCCGATTCCAGCGGGCGGCGCGACGCGCGGGCGAGCCGAAGGTCCCCCCGCTGCGGCGAGCCGCGGCACTATGGTGACGCTGAGGGGGCACGATCCGGCGTCCCCGCATCCGATCGGAAAGGCTCTCCCCCGTGGACTTCGCGAGCAACTTCTGGAACTTCGTCTGGATCTTCTTCTGGAGCTTCGCCTTCATCGCCTACCTGTTCGCGCTGTTCGCGATCATCGGCGACCTGTTCCGCGACCACCAGCTGAACGGCTGGTGGAAGGCGGTCTGGATCATCTTCCTGATCTTCCTGCCCTTCATCACGGCGCTCGTCTACCTCATCGCTCGCGGCAACGGGATGGCGCAGCGCTCCGCCGCCGCGGCCGCCAACGCCCAGGCCGCGACCGACGCCTACATCCGGCAGACCGCGGCCGGGGCGAGCCCGTCCGACGAGATCGCCAAGGCCAAGGCCCTGCACGACGCCGGCACCATCACCGACCAGGAGTACGAGGCGCTGAAGGCCAAGGCGCTCGCGCACGGCTCCTGAGCCGCACGCCTCGACGGCCGGCCACCCCCGCGGTGGCCGGCCGTCGCCGTGTCGGGAGCGCTCAGGCGGTGACCGCGACCACGCGCCGGGCCGCGACCGAGCCGGTGTTCCGGAGGAACAGGATGATCCAGCTGAAGATGAGCAGGCCCGCGACCAGCTCGACGGCGGTGAGGTTGTAGTAGCCGGTCACGAAGAAGACCACGAGCAGCACGATGACGCCCACGTACACCCAGCCGAGGATGACGAACACGCGCGGCATCGACGGCAGGAAGCGCGGCAGGCCGATCACGAGCACGGCGTACACGACCGCCATCCCGCTGGCCACGGTGTTGTGGAGCGCGAAGAAGTCGTCGACCGGGAAGATGCCCACGCACGCGAGCAGGATCCCGATGAGCACGAGCCCGTATCGCACGAAGTTCCGGCCCCGGCGGTCGCGCTCGGTCGTCGCGGGCAGCCCCGCGGTGGCGTACCTCGCGACGATCGTGACGATCATGCCGGCGATGACGAGCGTCAAATTGAACGCGAGCGCGGAGAGGTCGTCGGTGATGCCGAGCGCGGAGAGGTTCATCGTCCACCACATCGGATCGCTGGAGCTGCGCATCGCGGTGATCACGCCCACCACGAGGAACACGGCCAGCACGATCGAGAGCAGCATCGGCGTCATCCGCACCGCCGAGAGGAAGCAGATGTACGCGGTCAGCGCGAGCGCGACCCCGAACAGCAGCGACCCGGGGAGCGGGTAGACCGGCGCGCCGACGAAGCTCTCCTCGAGGATGTCGGCGAGCCCGACCCAGCCGAGCAGCGCGATCACGCCGTGGGCGACGCCGAGCGCGACGACGTCGAACCAGTGCAGCCGGGGCGCCTCGACGCCGCGCGGGCCGGTCGCGCTGCGGGTCGCCGCGGCCTCCTCGACCGCGGGGTCGGCGGGCGGACTGCCGAAGCGGCGGCGCAGGAGCACGCGCCCCGACACGAAGGCGAGCAGTGCGGCGATCGCCGCGCCGATCGCGATCGCCTCGCCGAGCGAGTCCGGCCCCGAGATCGCGAGGTCGCGACCCTGAGCCAGGATGAGGCCGATCGGCATCGCGATCACGAAGACGATGCTCCCGACGATCAGCGCCGTGGACTCGGTCGACTCGACCGTCCGGGTCGGCTCCCGCAGGACGCTCGTGATGGACGACGGCTGGGACATCGCTCCTCCGCTCGATGGGCTCGACGCGCCCTCCATGGGCGCCGGGCACCGGCCCACGCGCCAAGCCTGCCAGTCGCGGTGCACGCGGGTCGAGCACCCCGCCGACGGGCGGGTCACGCGGTCAGCGACGATCGGTGCGCACGACCGTGTCCGGGAGGACCGACGTGACGAGCAGTCCGCCGTCGCCGCGGATCCCGGCCACCTCGCGCACCACCGCCGAGCACGCGGCGCGGCTCGCGCCGGGGTCGTGCCAGACGAGCAGGCGCGCGGTGAGCCGGCCCTCGCCGACCGTCACCGCGAACGCCGACGGCGCCCGCTCGGGCGGGGCCGTCCGCACCCCCTCGGCGCGGCCGGCGGCGGCTGCGAGCTCGTCGAGCGCGCGGGTCGGGTCGTCCTCGGCCAGCGGCATCCGCACCTCGAGCTCGCTGCGCGAGGCGCCGAACGCGCTGACGTTGGCGAAGGGCGAGTTCAGGAACTCCGAGTTGGGGATGTGGACCGCGCGCCCGTCGTAGGTCCGCACGATCACCGCGCGGCTGGTGAGCGCCTCGACCGTGCCCTCGGTGTCATGCGAGGCGACGTGGTCGCCCGGCATCACCGGGTGCCGGGTCTGGATGACGATGCCCGCGGAGAAGTTGTCGGCGATGCCGCGCAGCACGAGCACCACGATCGCCCCGACGATGAGCACGAGGGCGATGAGCGGCTGGAGCGGCGCGCCGAGGAAGGCGAGGGCGACGCCGATGCCGAGGAGGATCACGAACGCGCCGGACGCCCCGACGATCGCGTCGCCCATGCCGGGCGGGATGCCGGTCAGCCGACCGAGCAGGGCTCGCACCGCCCGGCGCGCGAAGCGCGACGCGATCCACGCGGCGATCACCGAGAGCAGCGCGAACACGACGTCCCAGGGGTCGATGCCGCCGGTCCAGTCGATCAGGTCGGCCATGCCGCCACCCTAGTGAGGCGCGCGCGGTGCGCCCGCGGCGCGCGCGGCGCGGGGCGGATGTCGCGTCCGCCCCGCGTCGGGCCGATCAGCAGGCGGGTCGGGCCCGGTCAGCGGGCGCGCTCGAGCTCCCGCCCGTGCACCGTCAGCGCGTAGATCACGAGCACGTCGACGGCGATGACGATCGCCGACCACCAGGGCTGGAGCGGCAGCACCATGAGGTTCGCGAGCGCGCTGAACGCCGCGAGGATGATCGCCACCACGCGCGCCCATGACGCCCCGCCGAGCAGCGCGATGCCGACGAGCACGAGGAAGACGCCGAGGAACAGGTGCAGCCAGCCCCAGCCCGCGGCATCGAGGATCAGCAGCTGGCCGCTCGACGGCTTGATGAAGTACGTGTTGTCCGGGAGCAGGATCGCGATGAGCCCGTAGAGCACGCCGATCGCGCCCGAGATGATGATCATCACCCCGGCGAACCAGCCCCAGCCGACCCATCCGGTGACGTTCGTGTCGGACATCGCACCTTCCCTCCGGTCGCGGTCCGGCTCCGCCGCGGTGCGGGGACCGCCGTAGGCGCATCGTCCACCACGGGGCGCGGCGCGCCCGGGACCTTGGGCCTGCTACCGGCCGAGCGGGTCGAGCACCTCGAGCATCGACCCCTGGACGATCCCCGCCCACTCGTAGGCCGCGCGGAGGTAGTCGTCCCGCTCGTCGTCGGCGGGCTCCGCCTCCTCGGGGTCGGTGACCCCGACGCGCTCGGCGAGGATGAGCCGGAGGTCGGTGAGGAAGGTCAGCCAGCCCCACGCCTGCGCCTGGTCGAGCTCGATCTCGACCACGCCGGCCTCCCGGTCGGTGGCCGTGGCATCGCGCACGGACTGGGCGGCCTGCCGCTTCCCGTCGACGAGGCTGTCGCGCGTGTAGCGCGTGAAGTCCCGGGCGGCGGCCTGGTCCTCGGGGTAGGCCGAGGGGAAGAGCCGGCCGAGCGCCGGATCGTCGTCGCCGCCGAGGAGCAGGACGGAGTCGACCTGGTCGGCCAGCTCGGAGAGCAGCATCGCCTCCTCCGTCTCGAGCACGATGCGCACGCCGTCGGCGCCGCCCTCGCGTCCGGCGACGATCACGGCTCGGCCTTCGAGACGGTGGCCTGGAGCCCGTAGCCGTGCATGGCCTGCACGTGCCGCTCCATGGCCTCGCGGTTGCCGGATGCCACGACGGCCCGGCCCTCGTGGTGCACCTGCAGCATGAGGCGCTCGGCCTCCTCGCGCGGATAGCCGAAGTAGCTGCGGAAGACGTACGTGACGTAGGTCATGAGGTTGACCGGGTCGTCCCAGACGACCGTCTGCCACGGCAGGTCGGGCCGCACGGCCTCGTCGGCGACGAGGTCGGCGTCGAGCTGCTCGATGGTGGACGTCACCCTCCCAGCCTGACACGCTCGTCGCGCGCTCGCACGTCCCCGTTCGGCGCGATCGGGCGACCCGGTTCAGGACGTCGGCGCAGCGGCGCCGGCCCTCCCGAGCGTGTACGCCACGGCCTCCTCGAGGTCCATCGCCAGGCCCTCCCGGTAGGCGGCGGCGAGGTCCTCCCGGCCCGGTTCGAGCTCGTCGAACGTGAGTCCTCGGATCCGCGTGATCTCGTGGTCGACGATGTTCGTGCCCGAGGCGTTCCGGAGGCCGCGCGACGCGCCGGCCAGCCGCGCCTCGCGCTCGGCGTCGCCGGCCGCGTTCGCGAGGCCCGCGGCGAGGGCGATGAACAGGACGACGGCCGAGACGTCCCGGTGCCGCGAGAAGAGCTCGAGGCCGTCGACGAGGTACGTCCACGACGTGTCGAAGTCGTCGGCCCTCGCCGAGAAGATCGCGTACTCGAACATGCCCCAGCCCATCCCGAACTCGTTGCCCGCGCGTCGGTAGTGGTCGATGCAGGCATGGAACGCGGCCATGGCCGCCGGCACGTCGTCGTCGAGGTCGGCGATCGCGATGCCGCGACCCCAGATGATGTTGCCGAGGCCGTTGTCGTCGCCCAGGCGCCGGTAGATCTCCTCGCCCTCGGCGAACAGGTCGTACACCTCCGCGCGCATCTCCGCCGTGACCTCCATCGAGTGCGCGGCCACGGCCTCGGCGAGCGCGGTGTTGTAGATCGCATTGGCGACGTCGGCGGGCGAGCCCACCTCGCGCTGGATCGCGAGCGCCTCGCGGTACGGCGTGACGCAGCGCTCGATCTCCCCCTGCCACCAGTACACGCCGCCGAGCGCCTCGAGCGCCTGCGCACGGTGGACCGGTTCGCCGCCGCGGAGGGAGACTGCGGTCTCCAGCCGGCTCCGTCCCTCGTGCAGGTGCCCCCGGCTCTGCCAGAACCGCCAGGATGCCGCGGCGAGCCGGAGCGCGAGGTCGGTCTCGCCGTGCACGGCCGCCCAGTCGAGCGCGGTGCGCACGTTGTCGTGATCGGTGTCGAAGCGGTCGAGCCAGTCCTTGCGGTCCTCCCCCAGGAAGTGCGGGACGATCTCCTCGGCCCAGGCGACGTAGGCCTCGAGGTGACGGCGATGCACGTCGTCGCTCGCGCCCGTCGCCTCGAGCTTCATGAGCGCCACCTCGCGGATCACGTGGAGGGTGCGGAACCTCGCCCGGCCCCCCGTCGCGGCCACCTGCCGCAGCAGGCCCTGGTCGACGAGCTCGGCGATCCCGGCGAGGAGGTCGACCTCCACGCCCTCGCAGACGGCCTCGACCTGCTCCAGGTCGGCGCCCCCGGCGAACACGCCGAGCCGGGCGAAGAGATCCTGCACGGGTGGGTCGAGCAGGTCGTGGCTCCAGGCGATCGCGCCCTCGATGGTCCGCTGCCGCTCGGGCAGGTCGACGGCTCCGGTGCCGGGGCTCGCCGGATCGAGTCTCGCGAGGATCTCCGGGACCGGCAGCAGGCGCACGCGGGAGGCGACGAGCTCGATCGCGAGGGGCAGGCCGTCGAGCCCGCGCACGAGTTCGGAGACCGCCTGCGCGTTCTCCGCGGTGACCGCGAAGTCCGGGCGGACGGCGACCGCACGGTCGACGAAGAGGGCGACGGCGTCGGAGTGTGCCAGCGCGTCCGGATCGGGGGTCTCGGGGAGCACCATGGGCTCGAGCGGGAGCTCGTGCTCGGCCGCGATGCGCAGCGGCCCGCGGGACGTGACCAGGAAGCGCGACCGCGGCGACGCGGCGACGAGGTCGGCCACGACGGGCGCGGCGTCGATCACCTGCTCGAAGTTGTCGAGGATCAGCAGCACCTCGCGTTCCGCGAGCCGCTCCATGAGGGCGTCGCGCGGCGGGCGGCTTCCCGCAGAACTCTCGTCGCCGAGCGAACGCAGGATCTGCGACGGCACGACATCCGGGTCGTGCACGGGCGCGAGGTCGACGAAGAAGGCCCCGTCCCGGAAGCGCGCGCCGATCTCGGCCCCGACCTGGAGCGCGAGCCGGGTCTTGCCGGTGCCGCCGGTGCCGGTGACCGTGACCACGTGCGAACCCTCCAGGAGATCCCGGACGCGCGCGCACTCGGCCAGCCGCCCGACGAAGCTCGTCACCGGGACGGGCAGGCGGTCCGGCGTCGCATCCGCGGTGCGCAGGTCGGGGAACTCGGTGTCGAGCCCGTCGATGTCGAGCTGGAGGATGGCCTCGGCCTGCGACAGGTCGCGGAGCCGGTGGCGGCCGAGGTCGCGCAGGGCGACGCCGTCGGGGAGCTCGCGCTCGGCGAGCACCGCGGTCGGCCCGGAGAGCACCACCTGTCCGCCGTGGGCGGCATCGGCGATGCGCGAGGCGCGGTGGATGTCGATGCCCACGTAGTCGTCGCCGCCGAGCAGGCCGAGCCCGGTGTGCATCCCGATGCGCACGCGCGGCGCGAGCCCCTCGGGCCAGGTCGCGCCGGCGATGGCCCGCTGGATGGCGGTGGCCGCGGTGACGGCGTCGACCGCCGAGGCGAACACCGCGAAGAACCCGTCGCCCTCGGTCTTCACGACCGTGCCGCGGGCGGCCGTGATCGCCTCGCGGAGCAGGCCGTCGTGCTCCGCGAGCAGGGCGGGCCACCGGTCGCCGGCAGCCTCGACCAGTCGGGTCGAGCCCTCGATGTCCGTGAACAGGAACGTGACGGTTCCCGTCGGCAGACGACGACGGCTCGGTGAAGCCGTGGTGGTCACCCTCAGAGCCTGTCACGTTCACGCCCGCGGCGCAGGCCCCATTTCGCGGCAAGTCCCCTGCGCGCCTCGGGCGGGATCAGCGTCGCGTCGACGCGGTGACCGTGAACTTCGGGTTCCGCGCGACCTGGCGGGTGGGCCCGACGCTGCGTTCGAGCAGCGGTCGATAGCGCAGATGGGAGTTCCAGACGCACCACAGCTCGCCGCCGGTCCGCAGCACGCGGGCGGACTCGGCGAACAGGTGCCCGGCGATGCCGGTGTGCACGGCCGCGTCCGAGTGGAAGGGCGGATTCAGCACGACGAGCCGCTCGCTCGCGTCCGCGAGGTGCTCGAGCCCGTCGGCGCGGACGACGCGGACGCGGTCGGCGACGCCGTTGGCCTCGGCGGTCAGCCGGGCGGATCCCACGGCCGCGGCGCTCCGGTCGGAAGCCTCGACCATGAGCCCGGGTCGCTCCCGCGCCAGCCAGGAGGCCACGACCCCCGAGCCGCAGGCGAGGTCGACCGCCCGCTCGGCGTCCGGCACGGCGTCGCCGAGCACGTCGAGCAGGAAGCGCGTGCCGATGTCGACGGTGGTGCCGGCGAACACGCCGCCGTGGGCGACGACCGTGAGGTCGAGGGCGGCGTCGCGTCGCCTGCGCGGCCATTCCGCCGCCGCGGGGTCGCGCGCGGCGCGCGGCGCGGTCGCCACGAGCGCGCGGGACTTCCGACGCGCGTGGGTCACGTCGACACGTCCGAACCAGGCCGCGAGCACGTCGTTCATGGCGAGCGACATGTGCTTGATGCGCCCGCCCGCGACCACGCGAACGTCGGGCGCCGCAGCGCGCGCGATGAGGCCGGCGACCTCGTCGAGGCGATCGAGGGAGCGAGGCAGGCGCAGGAGCACGAGACGTGCACCGGCGAGCAGCGCGGCGTCGAGCGGGAGGCTCACCGGACGATCGGAGACCGGGACGCCGAGCCGGTCGGCGTTGCCGACGAGTGCCCGTTCGCCGGTGAGCGGGTCCTGGTGCACGCGCACGCCGCGGGCCCCGCCCTCGACGGCGCCGAGCGCGAGCGCGCCGTACGCGTCGTCGACCACGACGACCGCGCCGGGCGCGTCCGCGAGCTCGGCGAGGGCCGGCGCCGATTCGTCGAGGATGAGCCGGTCCGCGGCATCCGATGCGGCGAGCCCGGGCGCCTCGAGGTCGGGGTGCCGGCGGAGCGCGTCGAAGTCCACCCCGGAACCCTACTCGCGGCGGGCGGGACCGGGGCCGTCGGCCGCATCGGCCTCCGGTGTCCGGCGCGTCGGGATGATGCGGAACTCCGGCGCGCGGCTGACGAGCAGCCACGTCGGCAGCACGATCGCGGTGAGCCACGGCAGCAGCGAGATGTCCCCGGAGACTGCGACGGCGAGGAAGAGCGCGAGCCATCCGTCACGGGTCACCACCAGCAGGATGCCGAGCAGCGCGCACGACACGGCGAGCGCGAGGGGCACGTCGGGGACGAGCGCATGGGCGAGCATGCCGAACGCGACGCCGATGAAGGCGGACGGGAAGACGCGGCCGCCGCGGAAGGCGGCGCTCGCCGAGACGAGCAGTGCGGCGAGCTTGATCCCGACGATGACGGCGAGCTGCCCGGCGTCGTAGTCGTCGGGGTTCTCGAGCAGCTCACCCATCTGCTCGAGGCCCTTGAAGAGCGTGATCGGACCGCCGAGCATGCCGAGCAGCCCGAGGACGACGCCACCGGCGGTGGCGATGAGGATCGGCTGCCGCAGGGCGTGGAAGGCGCGGTGCACCAGGGGGAACAGGAAGGTCGCGCCCAGGCCGACCAGCGTGGCGGCGACCGCGATGAGCGCGCCCCACAGCAGGTCGATCGGCTCGAGCGCCTCGAGCGGGATCTGGAACTGCAGGGGCGGCGCGCCGAGCAGGTGCATGGTGACCGCGGCGACGGAGGCCGACACGAGCGGGGTGAACAGCTTGTCCCAGAGCGCACCGCCGCCGCGGACCGCGGCGAGCACGCCGGTGAACAGCAGCGCGGCGGCGACCGGCGTGCCGAACAGTGCTCCGATCGTGCCGGCGCCGGCCATGAGCATCGCCAGCTTCGGGCCGATCCGCGGGAGGAAGCGCCCGAGGACGGCGACCGCGAGGGCGACGTTGATCGCGATGATCGGGTTCTCGGGCCCGAGGCTGACGCCGCCGGCGAGGCTGATCGCCGTGACGACGGCGAGCCCCGGGAGCACCCCGAGGCGCAGCGGTTCGCTCACGAGCTCCGTCGTCGCCGTGTCCGGTCCGCCGTGCCCGGGGAGCACCTGGAGGCCGATTCCCACGGCGAGACCCGTGACCGTGAGGACGGCGAGGATCCACCACCCGGTCGGGTCGACCCCGAGCATTCCGGGCAGCGTCGTCCACGCGAAGTCGCCGACGAGCTCGGCGACCAGGTTGAGGCCGTGGAGGATGAGCGCCGAGAGGATGCCCACGATCGCGGCCGGGATGGCGAGCAGGGCCAGTTGCCCCGGCGTCGGCGCCGGCAGTTCGCCCTCGTGCGGATCCGTCATCGCCGCCCCCACGCGTCGCCCCACTGCGCGCCGCCCGGACCGGCGTCCCGGCGGCTCCCCGCCCACACTAGGGGCACGCTCCGCGACGCGCACCTGCTCCACGCCGCGCAGGCGCGCAAGGGGATGCGTCGGCGGCGCCGCCTTGCTACTCTCGGCCCCCGAATGCGAGGGATGGCGGGTTCACCGGGGGAGCGTCGCGCGGCGATCGGATCGACTGCGCGGCGTCGTTCGTCGGCGCCCGCGTCCGGCCGGCGGGCCGATCGCGCTCCGGCGGGCACCCACGGCGCGCACGCCGCGCACGCCGCGCCCGGACGATCGCGCCGATCCCCGACCGAGGGGGTCCGGGTCGCCCGGCCGGGGGCACGCGGCATCCGGCACCGGCTCGTGGCCGCGCTCGGCGCGACGGCCGCGATCGCGGGACTGCTCGCGACGATCGCCCTGGCGCCGCTGCCGCGCCCGACCGAGCTGCCGCCCGTCGCGATGGCGGCCACGCTGTCGCCGCTGCGCGGCGCCGTGCAGGGCATGGTCGTCGACGGCGAGGTCGCGGCGGCGAGCGTGTCGCGCGAGTCGTACGCCTCGACGACCGGGGCGCAGACCCTCGTCGAGTCGGGTACGAACTACGACTGGGCCCGCCTGGTGCTGGTCTTCGGCGGGTGGCCGCTGACCGAGGAGAACGAGCGCCTCATGGTCGAGTGGATGCGCGAGGAGAACGGACCGGACAACTGGTGGAACCGCAACAACCCGCTGAACAACGGGTACGGTTCGGGCGGCGGCAGCGGTCTCGGCAGCTACGACACCCTGGTGACCGCGGCCGAGTACGCGGCGTCCAACCTCAAGAAGCGCTCGTTCTACGCCGCCATCGTGGCGGGCCTCGAGGACGGCCGCTCGGCCGCCGTCACGGCCCGGGCCATCTGGGCGTCGCCCTGGGCCTCGAGCCACTACGGGAACGGCTCGTGGTGGTCGACGGCACCGGTCCCGGTGGTCGCGGCGCCGGCCTCGGCGTGGGGGCGGTAGGTCGGGGCGTTCAGCGCGACGCGTCGACGGGGACGTCGGCGAGGAGCGCGGCGAGGTCGTCGAGCGAGCCCGGCACGAGGGCGTAGTACGCCCAGGTGCCGCGCTTGCTGCGGGTGAGCAGGCCCGCGTTGACGAGGATCTTCAGGTGGTGCGAGACGGTCGGCTGGCTGAGTCCGACCGGCTCGTTGAGGTCGCAGACGCACGCGCCCTGCCCGTCGGCGGCGGCCACGATCGAGAGCAGGCGCAGCCGCGTCGGGTCGGCGAGGGCCTTGAAGCGGCTCGCGAGCTCGTCGGCGCGATCGACGTCCATCGCCTCGGCGACGAGCGGGCTGCAGCACACCGCGCCGGTCGTGGGTGCGAGGTCGAGCGTCGTGGTCATGCCTCCATCCTAGCCATATATTGACAAACTTCGATATAGGGGCGAAGCTGTGCATCGAAGATCATCGATATATCGGAGACGCCCACCATGACCCTCGTCCAGCCCACCCCTTCGGCCGACCTGGAGCGCACGCTGCCGCCCCTTCCCGTCGCGATCATCGGCGCGGGGCCGGTCGGCCTCGCCGCTGCGGCGCACCTGCTCGAGCGCGGCATCGACGTCACCGTGCTCGAGGCCGGCGACGACGTCGCGTCGAGCGTGCGCGACTGGGGACACATCCGGCTGTTCTCGCCATGGCGCCTGCTCGTCGACCCGGCTGCGCGACGACTGCTCGAGGGCGGCGGATGGACGCACCCCGACGAGGACCGGCTGCCGACCGGCGCCGAACTCGTCGAGCGCTACGTCGCGCCGCTCGCCGCGATCGAACCGCTCGCCTCGCGCATCCGGACCGGGGCCGAGGTGATCGCCGTCACGCGCCAGGGCAAGGACCGCACGCGCACCGCCGCGCGCAGCGCGACCCCGTTCCTACTCCGCGTCCGCACCGCCGACGGGCTCGAGGACCTGCCCGCCCGCGCCGTCATCGACGCCTCCGGGACCTGGCGGACCCCCAACCGCCTCGGCTCGAGCGGACTCGACCCGCTGGGGTTCGACGAGGTCGCGGCCGACGTGACCCACGCGCTGCCCGACGTGCGCGGCCGCGACCGGGATCGCTTCGCGGGGCGGCGAGTGCTCGTCGTCGGCGCCGGGCATTCCGCGGCCAACACGCTGCTGCACCTCGCCGCGCTCGCCCGGGAGGAGCCGGACACCCGGATCACGTGGGCGATCCGCAATGCGACGGCGGTCCGGGTGACGACGTCGGAGGACGACGGCCTCACCGCTCGGGCGACGATCGGACGCCGCGTCGACGACCTCGTCGCCGCTGGCCGGATCCAGGTCCTCGACCGCTTCGAGATCGTCCGGCTCGGCCGCGCGGGGAACGGCGCCGTCCGCGTCGTCGGGGCTCGGGCGGGCGACGTCGTGGAGCACGAGGCCGACGTCCTCGTCAACGCGACGGGCTTCCGGCCGGAGCTCGAGATGCTCCGGGAGATCCGGCTCGAGCTCGACGACGTGGTCGAGGCTCCGCGGCGGCTCGCGCCGCTGATCGATCCCAACGTGCACACCTGCGGCACGGTCGAGGCCCACGGCTTCGCCGAGCTCCGCCAGCCGGAGGACGGGTTCTTCATCGCGGGCATGAAGAGCTACGGCCGGGCGCCGACGTTCCTGCTCGCGACGGGGTACGAGCAGGTGCGATCGATCGCGGCCTGGCTGGCCGGCGACGTCGCCGCGGCGACGGACGTGCGACTGGAGCTTCCGGCGACCGGCGTGTGCTCGACCGGACTCGCCGCCGACGAGGCGGAGGCCGCGGATGCGGGATGCGGCGGCACGGCACTCGCTCCGGCCGCGACCGGCATCGCGACCGCCGCCGGGTGCTGCGGATGACGAGCCGCTGACCCATGACGGCCCGGCCGACCGAGCCGGCCGATCCGCCGTGCGATGAGGGCGCGACGGTCGTCGCATAGACTCGCGTCTATGGACACGGGCGGAGCGGATGCCGCGACGGGCGGCCTCTCGCTCATCGCCGAGCCGACGCGAGCGCGCATGCTCGCCCTCATCCTCGCGAGCCCCGATCGCCGTGCGACGGTGACCGCGCTCGCCGAGGAGCTCGGCCTGCGACAGCCGACCGTGTCGCACCACGCGAAGCTGCTGCTCGACGACGGCGTGCTCGAGCGGATCCCCGAGGGCCGTCGGGCCTGGTACTCGGTGACGCCGGGTGCCCTCGAGCGGGTGCGCGGCCTGCTCGGAGCGCAGGTCCCCGCGACCGCTCCGGACGAGGACCTGATCGAGCGCATCGTCGACGACCTCGCGGGGCGATTCGCCGGCACGTTCGGTCGCGAGACGGTCGAACGCTACGTCCGCGAGAGCCTCGAGCTCGTCGCCGCCCACGCGGGGACATCGGCGCGCGTCGCCTCGCGGGCGGCCGGCTTCGCGGCGGAGCGCCTGGCCGCCCTCGCCGCCCAGCGCTCCGGGGGCGACGGCACGCCACCGGAGGTGCTGTTCGTGTGCGTCCAGAACGCCGGTCGCTCGCAGATGGCGTCCGCGATCCTCCGACAGCTCGCCGGCGAGCGCGTTCGAGTGCGGACGGCGGGATCCGAACCGGCCTCGGAGGTGAACCCCGCGATCGTCGCGGCGCTCGATGAGATCGGGGTGCCGGTGGGCGGAGAGTTCCCGAAGCCGCTGACCGACGAGGTCGTGCGGGCCGCCGACGTGGTGGTCACGATGGGCTGCGGCGACGCCTGCCCGGTGCACCCGGGGCGACGGTACCTCGACTGGGACCTCGACGACCCCGTCGGCCGCCCCATCGAACAGGTGCGGGCGATCCGGGACGACATCGACCGGCGCGTGCGCGAGCTGCTCCCGACGCTCGCCTGACGGGCGGGACCGCCCATCCGTTCGACATCGCATAGACCGCGATCTATGCTTGGATGAGAGCGCCCCGACGGGCACGCCACCGGAAACGAGGTCACCATGTCCGACACGCCCACCGTCCTGTTCGTCTGCGTCCACAACGCGGGACGCTCGCAGATGGCCGCCGGCTGGCTCCGCGAACTCGGCGGCGACCGGGTCGAGGTCCTGTCGGCCGGCTCGGCCCCGAAGGACGAGATCAACCCCGTGGCCGTGCAGGCCATGGCCGAGGAGGGCGTCGACATCGCGGGCAACACGCCCAAGGTGCTCACGACCGAGGCCGTGCGCGAGTCCGACGTGGTGATCACGATGGGCTGCGGCGACGCCTGCCCGATCTTCCCCGGCAAGCGCTACGAGGACTGGGAGCTCGACGACCCGGCGGGCCAGGGCATCGAGGCCGTCCGCCCCATCCGCGACGAGATCCGGCGCCGCGTCGAGGAGCTGCTCGGCGAGCTCATTCCCGAGGACGCGACCGCCTGACCGGTCGGCGGGGGCCGGACCGGGGGCTGCACGCAGCCCTCGGGTAGCCTGCTCGCACACGCGCGGGCGGGAGGGATCACGTGCGGGTTCGCTGGATCTTCGCCGAGCAACTCGGCTCGCAGTTCGACGACGGCGGGCCGATGCTGCTGGTCGAGGCGCGCGCCGCGTTCGGGCGGCGGCCGATGCACCGGCAGAAGGCGCACCTGATCCTCTCCGCCCTTCGCCATCGGGCGGCGGCGCTCGGCGATCGCGGCGAGTTCCACCGGGTCGAGCGGTTCGGCGACGTGGTCGACGGACGCGACGACCTCGAGGTCATCGCACCCGTCTCGTGGGCCGCTCGCGCGGCCGTCGGTCGACGCGGCATCCCGATGCTGCCCAGCCGCGGGTTCGTCACCTCGGAGGAGGACTTCGCGGCGTGGATGGCCGAGCGCGGCGACCGACGGCCGCGGATGGAGGACTTCTACCGCCGGGTCCGCGAGCGCACCGGCATCCTGATGCGCGGCGACGAGCCCGAAGGCGGCCGGTTCAACCACGACCGGGAGAACCGGCAGCCACCGCCGAAAGGGGCGGTCACCCTCGGCCTGCCGGACCCGTGGTGGCCCGAGGAGGACGACATCGACCGCGAGGTGCGTCGCGACCTGGACCGCTGGCAGGACGAGGGGGTCGTGCAGCTGATCGGCGAGGACGGTCCGCGTCGGTTCGCCGTGACGGAGGCGGAGGCCGAGCGCGCGGTCGCCGACTTCATCGAGACCCGGCTCGGCGACTTCGGCCCCTACGAGGACGCGGTGCTCGCGCACGACTGGCCGATGGCGCACTCGCTGCTCAGCGTGCCGCTGAACCTCGGCCTGCTCGACCCGCTCGGGCTCGCCGAGCGCGTGGCCGCCGAATACGACGCCGGCGACGCGCCGCTGGCGAGCGTCGAGGGGTTCGTCCGACAGGTCGTCGGCTGGCGCGACTGGATGTGGCACCTGTACTGGCACCTCGGACCCGACTACACGGCCTCGCACAACCGGCTCGAGGCGACCCGGCCGGTTCCCCGGCCGTTCGCGACGCTCGACACGACGGGCGTCGACGCCGCCTGCGTGCGACACACGCTCGACGACGTGCGCGAGCGGGGCTGGGCGCACCACATCCAGCGGCTCATGGTGCTCGGGAACTGGGCCCTGCAGCGCGCGGTCGACCCGGCCGAGCTGACCGAGTGGTTCGCCGGGGCGTTCGTCGACGGCACGCCGTGGGTCATGCCCGCCAACGTCGTCGGGATGTCGCAGCACGCCGACGGCGGCCTCGTGGCCACGAAGCCGTACGCCGCGGGCGGGGCGTACCTGAACCGGATGACCGACTACTGCGGCGGCTGCCCGTTCGATCCACGCGTGCGGGTCGGACCGGAGTCGTGCCCGGTCACCGCCGGGTACTGGGCCTTCCTCGACCGGGCCGAACCGCACCTCCGCGGCAACCATCGGATGGCGCAGCCGCTCGCCGGACTCCGGCGGCTCTCCGACCGCGACGCGGTCGCCGCGCAGGAGCGGGCGCGCGACGCCGACAGCGAGGGGTTCGGGCCGGCGCCGTCCTAGCGCGTCGCGCGCGTCCGAGGCGCCCGATCGGACCGGGCAGACTACGTGGATGACGATCTCAGTCCGAGCAGCGACCACGACCGATGCGACCTGGCTCTTCCAGCTCCACGAGGATGCCCACCGGGACCTCGTGGAAGCGGCCTACGGCCCGTGGATCGACGCGCAGCAGCGGGAGTTCTTCCGACCGCTCATCGAGGACCACGAGGTGTTCGTCGTCGAGGCGGAGGGTGCCGCCGTCGGGGCGGTCTACCTCGGTCGACGCGATGCGGACACCTGGCTCGAGCTGATCGAGGTCACGCCCGCTCGTCAGGGCGAGGGGATCGGGGCGGCCGCGTTGCGGTGGGTGGTCGATCGGGCCGCAGGGGACCGGGGCGCCACGCTGCTGCAGGTCCACCGGGTCAATGACGGCGCGAAGCGCCTCTACGAGCGCGAGGGCTTCGCGGAAGTGGGCACGACGGAGACGCATCATCTCCTGCGACACCCGTAGGCGCCCCGCGGGCCACGGATGACCCGCTCGACGGGCGTCAGTCCCGGTCGAGCGGCCGCCAGACCACGATCGCGTTCTCACGCCGCACGCGCGTGCCCGCCTTGAGCGAGACGACCTCGCCCGCCGCGCCCGCGGCGAACACCCGACGACCGGGCCGGTTCAGCATCTCGTCGGCGAGCGCGCGCTCGAGCTCGCGGACGCGCTGGCGCAGTTCGTCGACCTCGTTCTCGAGGCCGAGCACGCGGCGGATGCCCTCCAGGCTCACGCCCTCGCTCGAGAGCTGCTGGATCTCGCGGAGCTGCGCGACGTCGCGCATCGAGTACCGGCGCGACTTGCCGGCGGTGCGCTTCGGGGACACGAGTCCCAGGCGGTCGTACTGGCGGAGCGTCTGCGGATGCATGCCCGCGAGCTCGGCGGCCACCGAGATCACGAACAGCGGGCTCTCGCCGTCGACCTGCATCAGCTGCTCCGGGCCTTCGCCAGGAGGTCGTCTCGGGGGTTCTCGTCGGGAAGCTCGGCCGCGAACTCGCGCAGCCGCTCCTCCGCGTCCTTCGAGAGGTGCGCGGGCACCGCGACCTGCACGACCGCGAGCAGGTCGCCCGTACCCTTCTTCGTCTCGACGCCGCGCCCCTTCACCCGCAGCACGCGGCCGCTCGGGGTGCCGGGTGCGACGCGCAGCTTCACAGGGTCGCCGCCGAGCGTGGGCACCTGGATGGTCGCGCCGAGCGCGGCCTCCGCGAAGGTCACGGGCACGTTCACGCGCAGGTTCAGCCCGTCGCGCTCGAACACGGGATGCTTGCGGACCTTGACGGTCAGCACAATGTCGCCGGCCTCGCCGCCGTCGGGCGACGGGTGGCCCTTTCCGCGCAGGCGGATCTTCTGGCCGTCGGCGACGCCGGCCGGCACGTTGACCGTGATCTCGCGGCCCTCGGCGGTCTGCAGGGTGATCCGGTCGCCCTTGGTCGCCGTGATGAAGTCGAGCGTGGTCGACGCCGTGACGTCACGGCCCTTCGTCGGCCCGCCGAAGCCGCGGTAGCCGCCGGTCGGCTGGCCGAATCGACCGCCGCCGAAGAGCCCGCCGAGCAGGTCGTCGTAGTCGCCGCCCTGGCCCCCCTGCCGGTAGGTGTAGCGGGGGCCGCCGCCCTGCTGGCCGAACATGCCGCCGAAGACGTCCTCGAAGCCGCCGGCACCCGCGCCGCCGGGAGCGGTGAAGCGCGCCCCGGAGCCCATGGCCCGGACGGCGTCGTACTCCTTGCGCTCCTCCGGGTCGGAGAGCACGGAGTTCGCCTCGCTGATCTCCTTGAACTTCGCCTCGGCCGCGGCATCCCCGGGGTTCTGGTCGGGGTGGTATTTGCGGGCGAGCTTTCGGTACGCCTTCTTGATGTCGGCGTCGCTGGCGTCCTTCGAGACGCCGAGGATCGCGTAGAAGTCCTTGTCGAACCAATCCTGGCTGGCCATCGGCGCCTCCTCCCTGCTGAATGTACTGGTTGGTGGGCGGCCGGCCCGCGGCATCCCCGTGGGGCGGATGTCGCGAGCCGGCCGGATCCGGCTAGGCCGGGGTCTTGACGACGACCTTCGCGGCGCGCAGCAGCGTGCCGCCGAGCAGGTAGCCCGTCTCGACGACGTCGGCCACGGTGTCGACCTCGACGTCGTCGGAGTGCTGCTGGAAGATCGCCTCGTGGCGCTGCGGGTCGAACGGCTCGCCGACCTCGCCGAACTTGGCGAGGCCGAGCTTCTCGACCGAGGCCCGGAGCTTCGCCGCGATCGTCGCGAACGGGCTGTCGCCCTCGAGGTCTCCGTGCTTCTCGGCACGGTCGAGGTCGTCGAGGACCGGCAGCAGCACGGCCGCGGCGGCGCCGATCGCGCGCTCGCGCTCGATCTCGCGATTCGCCTCGGTGCGCTTGCGGTAGTTGGCGTACTCCGCCGTGACGCGCTTGAGGTCGGCGAGGTGCTCGGCCGACGGGTCCTCGACCTCGGCCTGCGCCGCGTTCAGGATGTCGTCGACGGTCAGCTCGTCGTCCTCGAGGCCGGCGTCCTCCGCCGTCTCGGATGCCGCGGCATCCGTCGCCTCGGCCTCGGGGGCGGACTCGTCGTCCGCCCCGTCGGCCTGCGGCTTGCGAACCTCACCCGTCTCGGGGTCGATCCGCCGCTTGTCCCGGATGATCGGCTCGTCGTGGTTCTGGTTCTCGTCCGTCATGGTTACTTCTTCTCGTCCTCGTCGTCGATGACCTCGGCGTCGACCACGTCCTCGTCGGAGGACTCGGCGCCCTCGGCACCGGACGCGGTCGCGTCCTCACCGGGGTTGGCGCCGGCCGCGGCGTCGGCTGCCTGGCCCTGCGCGTAGATCGCCTCGCCGAGCTTGCCCTGCGACTGCGACAGCGTGTCGAACGCGGACTTCACCGCGTCGTCGTCGTCGCCCGCGAGGGCGGTCTTCAGCGCGTCGACGTCGCCCTGGACCTCCGACTTCACGTCGGCGGGGAGCTTGTCCTCGTTCTCCTTGATGAGCTTGTCGACCGAGTAGGCCAACTGCTCGGCCTGGTTGCGCGTCTCGGCGGACTCGCGGCGCTTCTTGTCCTCGGCCGCGTGCTCCTCGGCGTCGCGGACCATGCGCTCGATGTCGTCCTTCGGGAGCGACGAGCCGCCGGTGATCGTCATCGACTGCTCCTTGCCGGTGCCCTTGTCCTTGGCGGACACGTGCACGATGCCGTTCGCGTCGATGTCGAAGGTGACCTCGATCTGCGGGATGCCGCGGGGCGCAGGAGCGATGCCGGTCAGCTCGAACGTGCCGAGCGGCTTGTTGTCGCGCGTGAACTCGCGCTCGCCCTGGAAGACCTGGATCGCGACCGACGGCTGGTTGTCGTCGGCGGTCGTGAAGGTCTCGCTGCGCTTGGTCGGGATGGCCGTGTTGCGCTCGATGAGCCTGGTCATGATGCCGCCCTTGGTCTCGATGCCGAGGCTCAGGGGGGTGACGTCGATGAGCAGCACGTCCTTGCGCTCGCCGCGGAGGACGCCGGCCTGGAGGGCGGCGCCGACGGCGACGACCTCGTCCGGGTTCACGCCCTTGTTGGGCTCCTTGCCGCCGGTCTCCTTCTTGACGAGCTCGGAGACCGCGGGCATGCGGGTCGAGCCGCCGACCAGGACGACGTGAGCGATGTCCGAGACCTTGATGCCGGCCTCGCGGATGACGTCCTCGAAGGGCTTCTTCGTGCGGTCGAGCAGGTCCGAGGTCATGTTCTCGAACTGCGCGCGCGTGATGGTCTCGTCGAGGTTGGCCGGGCCGTTCTCGGTGAGCGAGAGGTAGGGCAGCTGGATGCTGGTGCTCATCGAGGAGCTCAGCTCCTTCTTGGCCTGCTCCGCGGCCTCCTTCAGGCGCTGGAGGGCGATCTTGTCCTTCGAGACGTCGACGCCGGTCGACTCCTTGAAGCGCTTGATCAGGTGGTCGACGATGCGCTGGTCCCAGTCGTCGCCGCCGAGGCGGTTGTCGCCGGCGGTCGAGCGGACCTGGATCGTCGAGAAGTCGTCGTCCTTGCCCACCTCGAGGAGCGAGACGTCGAAGGTGCCGCCACCGAGGTCGAAGACGAGGATGAGCTCGTCCTCCTTGCCCTTGTCGAGGCCGTAGGCGAGCGCGGCCGCGGTGGGCTCGTTGATGATGCGGAGCACGTTCAGGCCCGCGATCTCGCCGGCCTCCTTCGTGGCCTGGCGCTCGGCGTCGTTGAAGTACGCCGGGACGGTGATGACCGCGTCGGTGACGATGTCGCCGAGGTACTGCTCGGCGTCGCGCTTGAGCTTCTGGAGGATGCGCGCCGAGATCTCCTGCGGCGTGTACTCCTTGCCGTCGATCGCGGCCGACTTCCAGTCGGTGCCCATGTGGCGCTTGACCGACGAGATGGTGCGGTCGACGTTGGTCACGGCCTGGCGCTTGGCGGTCTCGCCGACGAGCACCTCGCCGTCCTTGGTGAACGCGACCACCGACGGGGTGGTCCGGAAGCCCTCGGCGTTCGCGATGACGACGGGCTCGCCGCCCTCGAGGACGCTGACGACCGAGTTCGTGGTGCCGAGGTCGATTCCGACTGCACGTGACATGTGTGTATCTCCTTCTGCCTGAGGGTCTCGCGGACAACGCCCTCCGGCGATCGGCCCGGCGTTCCTCGCCCGCGGCCGAAGTCAGTGATCGGCGAGACTTGAGCCCCGCCGACTCAAGTGTCCGATCCGCCCGAATCGATGTCAAGTCGAGACCGGAGAACTTGAGCGTACTCGGCTCAACTCTCGGCGCACTCCCAGTATTCCCCGCGTCCCCTCGCCGCCCGCACCCCGCACCCCGCACCCCGCACCCCGCACCCCGCACGCGCGAGTGTCCACTGGATGCTGCCCGCACACGCGCGCAGCGACATCCATCGGACACTCGCGGGAGCACGCGTCGGGCAGGCGCGTCCGGGTGAGCGCGCTGACCCGTCCTCCACGAGTGCGACGCCGCGCCCCCACGCATGCAGGCGAGCCGTTCGGCATCGACGTCGGCGACGGAGCCATCACCCTGCGGCGATGCGCGCACGACCGCTTCCGCCTCCACTGCGGTCCGGACCGTTCGCGGTCCACGAGGCGGACGCCCTCGGAGTGCCGCGCGGGCGGCTTCGCGCCGCCGACCTCACGGCGCCGTACCACGGCGTACGAATGGCCGGCGTACCGGGCGACCTCGAGGCGCACTGCCGGGCGGTGGCGAAGCGGATGCCGTCGTCGCAGGTGTTCAGCCACGCGACAGCTGCGGCCCTGTGGGGCCTGCCGCTCCCACGCGGACACGAGCGGCCGCCGCTGCACGTGTCCGCGCTCCACGGACGCGAGCCGCGGTGCGCCGGCGTGATCGGCCATCGCATCGACCCTGCTCGCGTGCGGCCGGCAGTGGTGCGCGGAATGCCGTCGGTGTCCCCGGCCGACGCGTGGTGCCAGCTCGCCGGGTCGCTGTCGCCGGCGGACCTGGTGGCGGCGGGCGACGCGCTCCTCGGCTGGCCCGTGGCGATCATCACGGCCGACGAACTCGATGCGGCGATCGAACGGCACCGCGGCGGCCGGGGAACGCGAGTGCGCGACGCGGCCCGCCGCGACATCCGGCCCGGCGCGGCCTCCCGCCGTGAGTCGCTGCTGCGACTCGCGGTGAGGCGTGCGGGTCTCCCGGAGCCGGAGTGCAACGCCGCGATCCGCCTGCCCGGCGGACGGACGGTGTTCGGCGACCTGGTGTTCCGCGCCGGCCGGGTGCTGCTGGAGTACGACGGCGACCACCACCGCACGGATCCTGCCCAGTTCGCGCGCGACGTCGGCCGCCTCAACGCGCTCGCCGCGGCGGGGTGGATCGTGCTCCGCGTGCGTTCATCCCTCGACACGCCGCGCGTGCTCGACCAGCTCGCCTCGCTGCTCGTCGCCCGCACGTGACCCGGCGGCCACGAGTGTCCAACCGATGCCGGATGTCGCGCCCGGAGGCCGCATCCATTGGACACTCGCCGGGCGGGCGGACGGATGGGGCGCGGGGGTGCGGGGGGGCGCGGCGGTGCGGGCTGCAGGGGGTGTGCGACGTCGTACGGCCGAAGAGGGGGTACCGGCGGGAGAGGCACCACCTTAGAGTTCGAGCACCGAGCACCGAGCGCGAGGGGGAACCGCGATGATCAGGTACGGGCGGAAGCTGGTCGGCGGGGTCGCGGTCGCGACGCTCGCACTGGGCGCGCTGGGAGCGGCGAGCGCCGTGGCGGCGCCGGGCAAGCCCGGCGAGGGACGCTACACGGCGGGCGCCCCGGGCGTCGGTGACGCGTACTTCCCCTACGCCGGCAACGGCGGATACGACGTGCAGCACTACGACCTCGACGTCACCTACACGCCGCCGGCCCCGAGCCCTGCGGCGCTCGAGGGCGAATTCGAGGGGGTCGCCACGATCGACCTGGTCACGACGCAGGACCTCGACCGATTCAACCTCGACCTTCGCGGGATGGACGTGCACGCGCTGAGCGTGGACGGCAAGCCGGCGGCATCCGTCGCCCCGCCGCTCGCCGGTGCCGAGGTGGAGGGCGCGGCGTACTGGCACGTGCAGGACGACACGGCGCGCGTCTGGGAGCTCACCGTGCAGCCGCGTCCGAAGCTCAAGGCCGGACAGCACGTGCAGGTGGTCGTCGAGTACGGCGGCACGACCACCCGGCCCCGGGACATCGAGGGCGTGCTCTACGGCTGGGTGACGCAACGCGACGGGGCCATGGTCGTGGCCGAGCCCGAGGGCTCGATGACCTGGTACCCGGTGAGCGACCACCAGACCGACAAGGCGACGTACTCGTTCGAGATCACCGTGCCCGAGGGCAAGGTCGCGGTCGCGAACGGCATCCAGCCGAAGCCCGAGGAGACGGCCGACGGCTGGACCACCTGGTACTGGGACGCCCCGGACCAGCAGGCCAGCTACCTGACCACCGCGTCGGTCGGCGACTTCGACCTTCGCGACGCGTACACCTCCGCGAGCGGCGTGCCGATCATCGACGCGGTCGACACCAAGCTGAGCACCACCCGCCTCGCGACCACGAACGCGAGCCTCGGCCGGCAGGTCGACATGATCGACTTCTTCGAGTCGAAGTTCGGCCCCTACCCGTTCGTCGCGTACGGCGCGATCGTCGACAACGACTCGGTGAGCTACGCACTGGAGACGCAGACCCGGCCGGTGTACTCCTCGCAGGCGAGCGAGGGCACCGTCGCGCACGAGGCCGCGCACCAGTGGTTCGGGAACGCGGTGAGCCCCGAGCGGTGGCAGGACATCTGGCTCAACGAGGGCTGGGCGACCTACGCGACCTGGATGTGGAACGAGGAGCAGGGCAGGAACACGGCGCAGACCACCTACGACAACTGGTACGCGCCGGCGCGCACGCCGGCGTACTGGGACCTCCAGATCGGCGATCCCGGCGAGTTCGGGCTCTTCGCGACGCAGGTCTACAACCGCGGCGCCGCCACGCTGCACGCCCTCCGCGTCGAGGTCGGCGACGACGCGTTCTTCGCGGGCGCCCAGCTCTGGCTGCAGCGCTACGACGACTCGGTCGGCACGTCGGAGGACTTCCAGGAGGTCTACGAGGAGGTCTCCGGCGAGGACCTCGACGAGTTCTTCCAGATCTGGCTGTATGCCCAGGAGAAGCCGCCGGCCACCTGGACGACGCCCTAGGAGACGATGCGGCGGCGCGCGTGGCCCGGTGCCCGCGCGCCGCTCGCGTGCGGGCATGACTCGACCCCCTGCTCCGCCGCGGCGATCGACACGACCACCCGAAGTCCCGGACCCCGTTCGGCGCGCGAACCGCGGCGTACGCTGGATCCATGTCGACCGACGCGCCCGAGAGTCCCACCCCCGCCGAGGACGGCCCGGCGACGCCGCGCGAGGGCGCGCCGAACACGGCGCGCGCGGGCGGCATCCGTGAGACGACCCCCCGATCCGCATCCGGCGGGTCGGGTGTCCGCCAGGTCCGGCCGAAGACCGAGGGATGGCAGCAGCAGAAGGGCGCGGACGGCCGGCCGCTGCTCCAGTTCGCCTCTCCCAAGCGCGGCAAGCCGCCCGCCCACCTCGCCGACCTCGCGCCCGAGGAGTGGAAGGCGAAGGCCGACGAGCTCGGGATCCCGGCGTTCCGCCTCAAGCAGGTCGCCCGGCACTGGTTCACGCGGTGGACCGATGACCCCGCCGAGATGACCGACCTGCCGTCCGCCGGGCGCGAGGAGCTCGTCGCCGGGCTCCTGCCGCCGCTGCTCACCGAGGTGCGCCGCCTCGAGACGGATCGCGGCGACACGATCAAGTTCCTCTGGAAGCTGCACGACGGCGCCCTGGTCGAGTCGGTGCTCATGCGCTATCCCGGCCGGATCACGCTCTGCGTCTCGAGCCAGGCCGGATGCGGCATGAACTGCCCGTTCTGCGCGACCGGCCAGGCCGGCCTCACCCGCAACATGTCCGCGGCGGAGATCCTCGCGCAGGTCGTGGCCGCGAACCGGGTCATCGCGTCGGGCGCCCTGCACGGCAAGCGAGCGGACGACGGCACGCCGGAGCGGGTCTCGAACATCGTCTTCATGGGCATGGGCGAGCCGCTGGCGAACTACGCCCGGCTCATGCGCGCCGTCCGCTCCATGGCGGCGCCGGCGCCGAACGGCCTCGGGATGTCGGCGCGCAACATCACGGTCTCGACGGTGGGCCTCGTGCCAGCCATCCGGAAGCTCGCCGACGAGCACGTGCCCGTGACCTTCGCGCTCAGCCTGCACGCGCCCGACGACGGCCTGCGCGACGAGCTGATCCCGGTGAACTCGCGGTGGAAGGTCGACGAGGCGCTCGATGCCGCACGCGAGTACTTCGAGAAGACGGGCCGACGCGTCTCGATCGAGTACGCGCTGATCAAGGACATGAACGACCACGGATGGCGCGCCGACCTGCTCGCCGAGAAGCTCAACGCCCGCGGGCACGGGTGGGTGCACGTCAACCCGATCCCGTTGAACCCGACGCCGGGGTCGATCTGGACGGCGTCCGAGCTCGACGTGCAGCGCGAGTTCGTCCGGCGACTGTCGGATGCCGGCATCCCGACGACCATTCGCGACACCCGCGGCAAGGAGATCGACGGCGCGTGCGGTCAGCTCGTCGCGACCGAGGACGACGAGGCCGCCGCCGCGCGCGCCTGAACCGAAGGAGGCAGCACCATGGCCGAACCGATCGAGGTCGGGATCGTCTCGTACACGCTCTCCGCCGACGTCTACGAACGCATCGGCGCCGACTTCGACACGGAGGCCGTGGACGACGCCATCCTCGCGCGGCTGAACCAGCTCGTGCCGCGGGGCGTCGTCGTGCACCGCAACGGGAAGGCCTTCGCCGACCCCGCGGTCGCGGACATGGCGCGCGGGATCGACTGGGCGCACCTGCTCTCGCAGGTCGACGTCGACCAGATCCTCGCCGACCACAGCCGCTAGCGATCCCTGGTGCCTCCGTCGAGGATCGGCGCTCCGACGGGATCCCACGTCCGTCCGATCGCCGCGCCGCCGGCGCCCGGTGCCGGCGGGGCGTGCCCCGGCGAGGTCGGCGGAGCACCGGTGCCGGCGCCCGATACCCAGTTCCCCCGGCCGAGGTCGATGATCGTCTCCACCGCCCCGAAGAACGCGTTCTCGACGGTGTTCTCGTGGAAGAGCAGGTCGGCGACCTCGCTGTCGAACTCCGCGATGTTGTTGCCGACGAAGGTGGTGGACGCCACCGCCTCGTGCGGCAGGAGGTACGGCTCGTTGGCGAAGGCGAACGCTCCGTTCCCGCCCAGGCGGTTGCGGCCCACGTAGGTGTCGGTCACGCTGCCGACCAGGCTGATCGCGCCGTACATGGAGTCGTGCATGAGCACGCGGTTGCCCGTCAGGACGGCGCCGTCCTGGACATCCCCGTAGTACGCCGAGGCCGCGATGAGGATGCCGTCGGCGTAGGGGTTCTCGCACTCCACGGCGTTGTCGGTCACGAGTGCCCGGCCACCGAGCGAGTTCCCGATGATGATGCCGTTGCCGCCGCCGTACGGGAGGGGTGCTCGAGGCGGACCCGGCGCGATGTCGTTGTCGACGATGGCGACGGCTCCGAGGTTGACGCCGGCGAGGATGCCGGCCGTACTGACGCCGCGGATCTCGTTCCGCTCGATCCGTGCGTCCGCGCTGAACCCGAAGAGCGCCAGTCCGTAGCCGTTGTCGGCGTGGACGTCCTCGATCAGGTTGTCCGCGATGAGTATGTCGCCCGTGACCGCGTCGAGGCCGACCACCCACACCGCTTGGCCCTTGTCGACCCCCGGGAGCCACTCGGGGAGGCCGACGACGTCCGTGACGTGGTTGCGCGTGAACTCGAGGCCGGTCGAACCGCTGGCGTACAGCGCGGCCACCCCCGGCGCGTCGAAGGTGATGTCGCTGATTCGACTGTCGACCGGCGCGTCGTACCACGCGCGGAACGGGGCGAAGCCGCCGGAGATCGTCGTCGGGTGCGTCCCCGCCACCTCTCCCTCGATCTCGACGTCCCGGCTCAGGTCGACGAAGCCGCCGCCGGGCAGGTTCGACCCGAAGTCGAAGACGCCGGGCGCACCATCCACCGTCGTCGCCTTCAGTCGGACCGTGCCGCCGAGGTCGACCGCCGCCTGGACGTTCGGCACGTCCTGCGCCGGGTCGCCGACGGGGTGGACCACCGTCAGGTCGGGCCCGGGCGCGGGGACCGCCGCGGAGCCGATCAGCACGATGCCGATCGCCGCGGCCAACGCTCCGATGCGCTGCGACGCCGGCGTCGGTCGCATGTCGACCACCTCCACACCGTCGATAGCGCCATTGTCCGCCCGGACGCGGTGCCGACACCGGGACTTCCGGCACCGCGGTTCGCACGACGTCGCGCCGTGCGTACCGGGTGGTTCCGATCTCAGGGCCAGCCCGGTGCGCGCGGCTGGGTCGGGTGGCTAGCGTGCGGCCCATGACCCGACACCTCGCACCCGCCCTGACCATCGGCGCCCTGGCGCTGTCCGCCGTGCTGCTCTCCGGCTGCGCTCCGGTGGAGTCCTCCGACGCCGCCGTCGCACCCGAGCCGACCACCTCGCCGACGCCGACGGCCTCGGCCGGACCCGACGCACCCGAACCCGCTGCCGAACCCGCCGGGGACGAGGCGTCCGCGACCTGCGACGACCTGCTCGACGCCGACGAGATGGCCTCCCTCGACGCCGACGGGATGACGCTCCGACCGGAGCTCGCCGGCCTCGGGACCGCGATGAACGACCTGGTCGCCGACGGCGGCCTCGGCTGCGTCTGGGCCAAGCCGCAGGGTGACGTGGCGGTGTGGGCCGCGCGCCTCGCCGAACCCGATGACGCGTGGTCGTCGCGACAGGCGGCGCTCACCGCTGCGGGCTGGACGGAGAGCGGCGACCCGATCCCGGGCACCCTCGTCGCGCCGCCGGACTACGACGTGAACTACCGCCCGTCACTGGTGCACCTCGACGGCGTGACCTACTTCGCCAGCTACGCCGCCTTCCTCGAGTCCTTCGAGGGCATCGGCTGACCGGCCGGGTCGTCACCCGGGCGGACCGGCCCGGCCTCACGCCGAGGTCGGGCCTCCGACCGCCGGTGCGTCGGCGATCGCCGCCTCGAGCAGCCGCACCATCGAACGCGGCAGGCGATCCGCCGGCATCGACGCGATGACGTCGGCGGCGAACCACGATTTCCGGCCGCTCGCCGTGCCGGCGAATCGACGCAGCTGCGCCGACAGGGAACGACCTCGCTGGTGCGGCTGCTGCTGGAAGGAACGGAACCTCGCGAGGTCGCCATGCGCGGCGATCACCGTCTCGACCGCCTCCGTCCCCGCGGCCCGGATGAGCTCGTCCTCGAGGTCGGCGGTGCAGGCGTGGAAGCCGGCCGCCTCCAGTCCGCCGTGCGCGTCCACCACGCGACCGGATGCGGCCAGCATGCGCTCGACGACGTGCGCCTGCTCCGCGTCGAACAGGCCGAGCACCCTCGGCGGCGCCTCGCGGCCGTCGAGCGCCTCGAGATGGCGGCGCAGGTTGGTGATCCCGTCGATCGAGGTCACGCGGACCCCGGCACGCCCCGGCTCGAGGCCCAGCCGGCTCGCCAGTGCCTCCAGTGCCAGGCGATCGCTCTCGCCCTCGACGAGCACGACGGTGCGCGGCTCCCGCGCACGCGTCCCGCCGTCGCCCCGCATGGCACCGACCCTAGCGCCGGGTCTTTACGGATGCCGCGCCCGGGCGTAGGCTCGGGCGCGGCCCGGCCTCGTCGGCACCGTCCGTCGGCCGTCGGCCATGGAACCGGCACCCGCATCGCGGGCCGAGAGCGAAGGGAGTGAGCGATGAACACCGTCCTCGTCGCGCGTATCGCAGACACCCTTCCCTGCGAGGCCGCCCGCTAGCATCCGCGACGGTGGCCTCCACGATCTCGGAGACACCACCGTGAACATGCTGTCGTCCCTCGACGATTCCGCCGCGCGCGCCCGCGCGGCGTCCGCCGCACCGTCCGGTGCGGCATCCGAACCCCTCGCCTTCGCCGACGTCGAACCCGGCGAGGACCAACGCTGGTCGACCTGGCCCGCGACCCAGCCGAGCGAGCGCGGACCGGAGCCCCGGCCCGACTGGCTCGTCACCTCCGCCGCCGCACTCGACACCGAGCTCGGCATCGTGAAGTCCGGCAAGGAGGCCGACCTCTGGCTCATCGAGCGCGCCGTGCCCGGTGCGCCCCATGGCGCCCCGGGGACCCGCTCCCTGCTGGCCGCGAAGCGCTACCGCGGCACCGAGCACCGGATGTTCCACCGCTCGGCCGTCTACACCGAGGGGCGCGCGGCGCCCCGCCGCAGTCGCGACGTGCGCGCCGTCCAGCGCAGCTCCACGTACGGTCGCGCGGTCGCGCGCACCGAATGGGCGTACGCCGAGTTCGCGGCCCTCTGCCGGCTGACCGAGCTCGGGGCGCCCGTGCCCTACCCGGTGCAGGTCAGCGAGACCGAGGTGCTCATGGAGTTCATCGGCGAGGACCGAACGGCCGCCCCGCGCCTCGCGCAGGTTCGCGGGACACCCGACGAGCTGCGCGAGCTGTTCCACCAGGTCATCGACCTCATGCGCACGCTCGCGCTCGCCGGGCTCGCGCACGGCGACCTCTCGCCGTACAACCTGCTCGTCGACCGCGGGCGGGTCGTCGCGATCGACCTGCCCCAGGTCGTCGACGTGGTCGCGAACCCCAACGGCTTCGACCTGCTGCACCGCGACTGCGTGAACGTCTGCGAGTGGTTCACGCGGCAGCGGCTCGAGTGCGACGCCGAGGAACTGTTCGCCGAACTCGTCGCCGACGTGACCCGCTGAGCGCCCGCGCCCCCTCGCCGCTGTGCGCGGACTCCCGGCTGCGGGATGAGAGACTGTTCCGGTTCGTGCAACGACCCTGGGGAGATCATGATCGACATCGGACCCGAACTGAGCGGCGACTGGGACCTCGATCCGGCGCACACGCGCATCGGCTTCTCGGCGAAGCACGCGATGGTCGCCAACGTCCGCGGCGCCTTCAACGACCTGACCGGGACCCTGCACGTCGACTTCGACGCCCCCGAGCAGTCGACCGCCGAGGTCGTGCTCAAGGTCGCCAGCATCGACACCCGCAACGCGCAGCGCGACGAGCACCTGCGCAGTGCCGACTTCTTCGACGTCGACACCTACCCCGACATCACGTTCCGCAGCACGCGGATCGAGGAGGTCGGCGAGCACGCCCTCGTCGTCTCCGGCGACCTGACCATCCGCGACGTGACCAAGCCGATCACCATCCCGATCGAGTTCACGGGCGCCCAGGTCGACGCGTTCGGCGCGACGCGGGCCGGCTTCCAGGGCACGCGGCGCATCGACCGACGCGAGTTCGGCCTGGAGTGGAACATGGCGCTCGACTCGGGCGGATGGCTCGTGTCCGAGAAGATCACGCTCGAGTTCGAGATCTCCGCGATCAAGCGCGGCGAGGAGGCCGAGCAGGCCGCCTGATCCGCGATCGACGTGCCGCCGGCTGAGGTCGGCGACGGGCTGTCGCGGAGGGAGTCGAAGGCGCTAGCCTTCACGGGATCGACGTGGATCGGCCGGGCCGGTCGCGCCGTCACCGCCCGTTCACCCCACGCCGGGAGACTCCCCACATGACCGACCTGCCCACCCCGCCCGACCCGAACGCACCCGAGACGAGCACGCCCTCGTCCCACGGCCCTTGGTCGACCCGTCCCGGTGCCATCGCGCCGGAGGCCTCCACGGCCGACCTCGGCGTCATGACCGGACTCGAGCTCCAGGCGGAGCGACGGGTGCCGCGTCGTCAGGTGTGGTCGTGGGCGATGTGGGACTGGGCGACGCAGCCGTTCAACTCGGTCATCCTCACGTTCGTCTTCACGGCGCTGTACCTCACGAGCGACTGGTTCCTGGATCCGTCGATCGCCGAGCTCGGCGAGGGCGACCCGGCTCGCGAGCGCGGGCTCGCGGACCTCGCGAGCGGGCTGGGCTGGGCGATCACGATCGCGGGCGTCCTGATCGCGGTCCTGGCCCCCGTGCTCGGCCAGCGGGCGGATGCCGCGGGGCGCCGAAAGCTCTGGCTCGGCGGCGCGACCGCGGCGCTCGTGGCCAGCATGGCCGCGCTGTTCTTCGTCGAGGGCTCGCCGTCGTTCTTCGTGCTCGGCGTCTCGCTCATCGCGGCCGGCACGGTGTTCAGCGAGATCGCGGGCGTGAACTACAACGCCATGCTCGTGCAGGTCTCGACTCCCCGCACCGTCGGCAAGGTCTCCGGGCTCGGCTGGGGCCTCGGCTACCTCGGCGGCATCGTGGCGCTCGTGCTCGTGGTCGTCGCGACCGCGTTCGACTGGTGGGGCATGCCGACCGACGACGGCCTCGTGTTCCGCGTGATCGCGGTGGGCTGCGCGATCTGGACCGTGATCTTCGCCTGGCCCGTGCTCGTCTTCGTGCCCGAGGCACCGCCCGCGCCGGGGCGGGAGCGCGTCGGATTCCTGCGCAGCTACGCGGTGCTGGTGCGCGACATCGCGCGGCTCTGGCGCGAGTCGCGCCCGACGTTCTGGTTCCTGCTCGCGAGTGCGGTGTTCCGCGACGGCCTGGCCGGCGTCTTCGCATTCGGCGCGGTGATCGCCGCCGTCGCATTCCGCTTCTCCGCGGACGAGGTCATGATCTTCGGGATCGCCGCGAACCTGCTCGCCGGCGTCTCGACGATCGTGGCGGGGTGGTTCGACGACCGGTTCGGGCCGCGCGCGGTGATCCTCACGGCGCTCAGCGGCCTCGTCGCCGCCGGCCTGATCGTCTTCTTCCTCCATGACGCGGGCAAGCTGCCGTTCTGGGTGTTCGGCCTGATCCTCACGCTGTTCGTCGGACCGGCCCAGGCGGCCTCGCGCTCGTTCCTCGCCCGCGTCACGCCGGCCGGCCGCGAGAGCGAGATCTTCGGCCTGTACGCGACCACCGGTCGCGCCGCGAGCTTCCTGTCGCCGCTGCTGTGGGCCTCGTTCATCGCCATCTTCGGGGCGACCTACTGGGGCATCCTCGGAATCGTCCTCGTGCTGCTCGCCGGCCTCGTGCTCATGCTCTTCGTCCGGGTCCCGCAGCGGGCGCCGGGCACCACGACCGCGGCCTAGGAACGACGACGGCGCGTCGCCCCGGGGAGGGGAGCGACGCGCCGTCGGGTCGTGCGGGCTACGGTCCGACCGTGACCGTCACCTCCTGCGTGGTGGTGTTGCCGTACGGATCGGTCGCCTCGAAGGTGATGACGTACGACGTCCGGGCCCTGGCGAGCACCCGGACCTCGGTGTCGGAGACGACCTCGATCTGCGCCTTGTGGCCCTCGGCCGTGGCGTCGACCAGGGCGACCTCGACCTCGCCGGAGTCGTCGGAGGCCTCGATGTCGAACGTGACCGTGCGCCACATGGAGTTCGGCGGGAAGACGACCGACGGGTCGGCCGTGACCGAGAGCTCCGGGGCGATGAAGTCGAAGCCGACGATCACCGGGTCGTGGTCGCTCGAGCGGAAGGGGTCGGGCGCGAAGATGGCGTCCTGGGCGTCCTTCTTGAAGCGGGTCAGGTAGTCGAGCAGGTCGGGCTCGTCGGCGTTGATCGCCCACGTCGACGCCCCGGTGACCTTCTCCGCGAGCGCCGGTCCGACGAGCGCGTAGTCGAGGTAGCCGAGCTGGCCGTCGAACACGTAGGAGTAGGCCTCCTCGCCCTGCTCGCTGAGGAGCAGGTCGGTGTAGCCCGCGTCGGTGATCGCCTGGATCGGGTCCTCGTGGTCGTACGAGTTGAGGTCGCCGATGATGAGGTCGCGCCCGGGCTCGGCGCCGGTCGGGCCGGTCGCGAGCCAGTCGACGAGGGCCTCGGCCGCCGCCGTGCGGGTCAGGTTGCAGTTGCCCTGGCCGTCGCCCGTGTCGGGGTCGCCGAGGTCGTCGCAGTCGCTGCCCTTCGACTTGAAGTGGTTCACGACGACCGTGACCTCCGCACCGGACTCGACGTCCGCGAAGGTCTGGGCGAGCGCCGGCCGGTTCTTGTCGTCGTTGAACCGCGGGTCCACGGAGCCGTCGAGCACCGCGAAGTCCCCGGAGGGCGAGACGGCGGACGGCTTGTAGATGAACGCCGTCGTGATCGCGTCGGTGCCGAGCACGCCGGTGTCGATCGCGTCGTAGACGTCGCCGCCGAGCGCGTCGTTGATCGCGGCGACGAGCGTGTCGAGCGCCGTGCCGTTGTTCTCGATCTCGATGAGCCCGACCACGTCGGCGTCGATCGCGGTGATCGCGCTGACGATCTTGGCCTCCTGACGCTCGAACTCCTCGACGGTCTCCGCGCCGCGCGAACCGAGCGTCGTGAAGTAGTTCAGGACGTTGAAGCTCGCGACGGTGAAGTTGCCGCCGACCTCGGGGAGGTCGGGCCGCGGGTTCGCGGCCTCGTAGTCGGCGCCCTGCGTGGGCTGCACCCGCCAGAGGCCGAAGCGGTAGTCGAGCACGCCCGTCGCGTTCGTGACGAGGTCGCCGCCGCGGAAGGTGTTCTCGAGCGTGAACTCCTCGCCGTTCGGGTGGATCGCCGGGTCGGGGTTCTGCGCGCTGCGGCCGTCGTCGAGCGTGATGCGGTTCGCGGCGTTCTCGGCCGCGAGCTCCAGCGCCTCGGGCGAGCCGGGCTCGTACAGCGCGGTCGGCTGGAACTGGCGCTCGGTGCCGAGCACGATCTCGCCGAACCGGTCGTAGTTGAAGTACTCGATGATCGCGAGTTCCTGCGGCAGCGTCACGCGCATGCCCTCGAGCGACTCGTAGGTCGCGTCGTCGGACGGCAGGGTGAGCTCCACGGCCGCCGGCAGGGCGAGACCGCTGTCGCAGACCTCGACGTCGGCGGCGGTGATCTCGGTCAGGCCGCTGAATTCAGTGACGGACCCGAGGACGTGCACGAGGTCGCCCTCGGCCACCGCGGCGCCGCCGGGGGCGTAGACGAAGATGCCGTCGGACGTCGCCGCATCGGCGTCGCCCTCGTCCTGCACGTAGTACCCGTTGAAGCCACCGACCTGGAAGTCGCCCACCACGATGCCCTCGATGCGCACGGTCTGTCCGGCGACGGGCGAGCTCGCGCCGGCGCCCTGGACGGATCCGATCGAGACGACGTCCGCGTCGCAGTCCGCGACGGGCGGCGGCGGCGGCGTGCCGTCGCAGTCGACGGTGTGCGAGCCGAGCCCGTCGAAGGTGTTCTGCGCGTAGCCCGTCCACTCGACCGCGGGATCGAACACGTCGTTCGGGTTCGTGTCGCCGGTGCAGACGGTCGCGTTCCGGCGGAGCGTGTTGTCCTGGGTGGAGGTCAGCCCCGTTCCCCATTCGGGCGTGGGCCGGAACCCGACCTGGCCGAGGGAGTCGACCACGGCGCCGTCCTTGCGCAGCACGACGGCGTCGTCGCCGTTCCAGAGATTGCTGCTCGTGATCTGGTCCGCGAAGGCGACGAGGTCCTCGTCGGCGAACACGAAGGCGTCACCGGCCGCGACGGTCCCGGTCAGGGCGAAGGTGCCTCCGGCCGTCGCGGTGGCGGCGCCGTTGAAGTAGACCTCGAGCTGGTAGCCGCTCAGCGGGATGTCGGCGTCCGTGGGGTTGTACAGCTCGATCGCCTTGTTGAACCCCGAACCCTCGACGTACTCGCTGATGATGAGGTCGGCGGGTTCCGCGGCCGCGGCGGACGAGACCGGAACGAGGACCCCCACCCCCATCAGCGCTGCGGCCGTGACCCCGACGGTCAGGCGGCGGATGGTTGGTTGCATGCGTGGCACCTCCGGCACTCGCGGCGAGGCCACCGTGACCCCCCGGACGGGCGTCAGCCTAGGCATGGCGCCGCACGCCTGGGAAGACCCGTCACGAGACGTTCACGCGCTGCATGCGAATGTGCAGGTTTCCGGGTGCGAGCTGCTCACATGAGCACGGCTCACCGGTGCGCGCGATGCAGCCCATCGGCGAACCGGGTGAGGAGGTCGGCCAGTTGCGCCCGCTCGCCGTCGGTGAAGCCGTCGAGCGCGGCCTCGATGGTCTGGCGCCGCGAGGTCGCCGCGCTTCGGAGCGCGTCGCGTCCCGCGTCGGTCAGTCGGATGCGGGTGCGTCGCGCATCGCCCGGATCGGCCTCCCGCACCACGAGCCCGTCCTCTGCGGCCGCCTGGACGAGCCGGCTCGCGCGCGGCTGGTCGACGCCCACCGCGCCGGCGAGCTCCGTCACGCTCATCGGGCGATCCGCGGCATCGAGCGTCGCGAGCAGGCGCGCCCGTGCGATCGGGCCGACGCGGAACTCCCACGGCCCCCGGGCGCCGCGTCGCCCGCGGCCGCCTCGCCACGGGTCGCCGGCGCCGTCGCGGTCGTCGGCCGGCCCGTGGGAACGCCCGCCCCACGGGCCGCCGTGCGGCTCGCCGTGGTGCGGACCGTGCTCGCCGTCGCCCTGCCCGCGGTGTGCGCGACCGCGGTGCGGTCCTCCCGCACCGTCGGGCCCGCCGCCGTGCGGCCCACCCCACCGCACGCGCCCGCCGCCTCGGAGCGCGGCGAGCGCCGCCTCGATCCGCTCGACGGGATCGCCGCTGCCACCGGTCGCCTGCTCGTCCACCACCCCAGAGTACATGTCACTTGACATGCAAACCACATGCATGTCATCCTTCATGCACTTGTCATATGACATGTATTCCACCGGATCGCTCCGCGAACGGCGGACGAGCGCCCACCGGGCGCCGACGAGAGGATTCCCATGAACGACACACGACACGACCACGACCACGACGACCCCCACGACCACGACCACGACCATTCGTCCCGCCGTCACGGCGCCGACGACGCGCACCGACCCGCAGACCGGCCGGGTGACGCCACCGGCGACGGCGGTTCAGCGGCGTCCGGCGCCGCGCGGCCGCTCGGCTTCTGGCTGGCGACCGTCGAGCGACGCATCACGGCGGAGGTCGAGGCGGCCCTCGCCGACCTCGAGGTCACGCGGCGCGACTGGCGCCGCCTCAACCTGATCGCGGGCGACGTCCGCGATGAGCGCATGCTCGCCCGGCTCGACGCCCGCCCGCACAAGCTCGACGACCTCGTCGAGCGCGGGTGGGTCGCCGGCGGCCCGGGCGACTGGTCGGTGACGACGGCGGGACGCGACGCGCTGGACGAGCTGACCCGGCGGGTCGGCGCCGTCCGCGACCGCGTCGCCGGCGCCGTCGCATCCGAGGACTTCGCGACGATGCTCGCGAGCCTCGAGGCCATCGCCCGGGAACTCGGCTGGGACGAGTCGTCCGCGAGCGAGCACGAGCGCCGACGCCGCGGCGGCCCGGGCACCGCCCGCGCGCATCGCGGCCGGACGGCCGGCCGGGGGCACCGTCACGACCGGGACGTGCACGTCCGCGTGCACGTGCACCACGGCCGCCGTCGCGGCCACGGTCGCTGATCCCGGCGGATCACTCCGCGGCGCGGCCGGGCTCCCGCTCGGTCGCGCCGCGCGCGTTGTAGACGACCGCGTCCGAGGCGCCGAAGGCGCGGAACACCTCGATCGCCTCGTCGCGGCGCACTCCCGAGTGCACGCGGATCCCGCGGCGATCGAACTCGCCCATCCAGTCGGCGGGCATCGGGCCCTCGTCGAAGCCGGTGAGCCGCTCGCACTCCTCGCCGTGCCCGGCGAGCACGAGCCGGCGCACGCCCGACCACATCGTCGCGCCGTAGCACATGACGCAGGTCGCCCAGTTGACGACGAGCTCGAGCTCCGCGCCCTCCGCGCCGAGGTCCCACCGCCCGAGCCTGCGCTGCGCGAGGCTGATCGCCGTCACCTCGGCGTGCAGCGAGCTCAGACCGCTGGAGAGCACCAGGTTGACGCCCGCCGAGACGAGCGCGCCCGTCGCGGGGTCGACGACGAGCGCGGCGAACGGCCCGCCGCTGCCCTCGCGCCAGTTCCGGTCCGCCAGCGCGATGGCCAGCGCCATCCGCTCGTCGTCATCGGGCAGCGGCCGGGCCGCGAGCCGCGGCAGCTCGGCGGCCAGCCACTCGGGCAGCGCGGCGGAGAAGGACGACGTCGGCGTGGCATCCATGCCCCCATTGTCCACCGTCCGCACGCCCCGGCGCGCGCCGGGATCAGCGGCGCTGCTGCTCCTCCCCGGAGAGGCGCTGCGCGAGGTAGATCGGGATGATCGAGACGAGCACGAGGACCACCGCGATCACCGAGACGATGGGCGCCTGGCTCGGCCGGAACATGTTGTTCAGGATGAAGATCGGCAGCGTCGTCACGCCCGACCCGGCCGTGAACGTCGTCACGATGATCTCGTCGAACGACAGCGCGAAGGCGAGCAGGCCGCCGGCGAGCAGCGCCGAACGCAGCTGCGGGAAGGTCACGAGGCGGAAGGTCGTCCAGACACCCGCCCCGAGGTCGGCCGAGGCCTCCTCGAGCTTGGTCCCCGTGCGGCGCAGCCGCGCGATCACGTTGTTGAACACCGTCACGATGCAGAACGTGGCGTGCGCGATGATCACGGTCCAGATCGACAGCGGCACGCCCATGATCGTGCGGAAGAAGTTGTTCAGCGCGATACCGGTGATGATTCCGGGAAGCGCGATCGGCAGGATCACCAGGAGGTTGACGGTGTGCCGGCCGAAGAAGTCGAACCGCTGCAGGGCGAAGGAGATGAGCGTGCCGAGCAGCAGCGCGACCGCGGTCGCGACGATCGCGACGAACACGCTGGTGCCGACCGCCTCCATGGCGCCCGCGCTGCGGAACGCCCGCTGCCACCACTCGAGCGTGAAGCCGGGCGGAGGCCAGCTCAGCGACGTCGACGTCGAGAACGAGTTCACGAGGACCACGCCGAGCGGCACGTAGACCACGACGAGGATGAGTCCGGCCACGACGGCGAGCGTCGTGCGCGAGAGTCGGGAGAGTCGCATCCGTCGCCCCTTACAGGTTGTCGAGCGCACCCGTGCGACGCACGAGCGCGAGGTAGCCGAAGATGATCGCGATCGGGATCAGCGCGATCGCCGCCGCGAGCGGCAGGTTGTTGGCCGCGCCCACGTTCGTGTAGACGAGGTTTCCGAGCATCTGGCTCGCGCCGCCGACGATGTTCACCGTGATGTAGTCGCCGAGCGAGAGCGAGAAGCTGAAGATCGTGCCCGCGATGATCGCAGGGAGCGCGAGCGGGAAGACGACGTGGCGGATGGTCGGCCAGGTCTTGCCGCCGAGGTCGGCCGAGGCCTCGAGGAGCGAGTCCGGCACCCGCTCGAGCCCCGCGAAGATCGGCAGGATCACGTACGGCAGCCACAGGTAGGACAGCGTGATGACCGTGGCGGGCAGCCCGTAGCCGGGCGTGTGCAGCCCGAACGGCGCGAGCACCCACTCGAGGATGCCGTCCTGCGAGAGCACCGAGCGCCACGCGTACGCCTTCACGAGGTAGCTCGCCCAGAGCGGCATGAGCACGGCGATGACGAGGAGCCGCCGCGCACGCGGCGAGGCGACCTTGGCCATGTAGAACGCGATGGGCAGCGCCAGCGCGACGTCGATCACCGTGACGAGCAGCGCGACGCCGATCGTCCGCAGGGTCACCGTCTGGTACAGCGAGCCGGTGAGCACCGTGATGATGTTGTCGAACGTCCACTCGGTGCGGATCTGCCCGGTGAAGCTGTCGACCGTCCAGAAGGCGGTGACGAGGAGTGCGGCGAGCGCGACGACGTAGACCAGGCCGAGCCAGAACAGCGGCGCCGCGAGCAGCAGGCCGAGGCGCACGCGCGGGTGCGCACTGAGGTAGACCGACCCGCGTCGAGCGGGCGTCGGCTTCGGCCTCGGGATCCCGCGGCGGGGCGCCCCACCGGGTGCGGTGGCGGCCCGGTCGGGCTCGGGCGGCTCGGAGGCCGCGTCGCGAGCGGATGCCGGTGCCGTCGCGTTCATCGTCATGCTGCTTCCTGTCGGGTGGTGCGTGAACGGGGGGTGCGGGCCGGGGAGGAAGGGAGAGCTCCCCGGCCCGCGGTGGAGATGCGGGTCAGCCCTTGATCTCCTGCCACGCAGCGGTCCACTGCGCGTAGTCGACGCACTCGACGTCGGTGCGGCCGTCGACGCACTCGGCGATCGGGGTCGTCCAGTACCAGATCTGCGACGCGTACTCCTCGTCACCGGCGTGGTAGGCCTCGCAGTCCTCGCGGTAGTCGCACGCGGCCTCGCTCGAGGGCGCCTCGCCGAAGTACGAGGTCGCCGTCGCGTTGGCCTCGGGGCTCGCGATGTAGTCCAGCCACATGTAGGCGCAGTTCACGTTCGCGGCGTCGGAGGCGACCATCCAGGTGTCCGACCAGCCGGTCGCGCCCTCCTCGGGGAGGACGACGTCGGTCGACGCGCCGGAGTCGGCGAGCACGTTCTGGATGACCTGCCACGTCGTGCCGACGACCGAGTCGCCCGACTCGAAGGCCTGGATCTCCTTGAGGTAGTCGGACCAGTACTCGCCGACCGACTGGCGCTGCTCCTTGAGCAGGTCGACCGCGGCCTGGAACTGCTCCTCGTCGAGGGCGTACGGGTTCTCGATGCCGAGCTCGGGCTGGTGGGCCATGAGGTAGACGGCGGCGTCGGCGATGTAGATCGGCGAGTCGTACGCGGTCACCTTGCCGGCGTTCTCGCCCGCGTCGTCGAACACGACGTCCCACGAGGTCGGAGCCTCGGCGAAGACCTCCGTGTTGTACATGAGGAGGTTGGCGCCGTAGCCGTGGGGCACGCCGTAGGACTGCCCGTCGACCGAGTTCCACTCCTTCTCCTTGAGGAAGTCGAAGACGCCCTCGTAGTTCGGGATCAGGTCGGTGTTGACGGGAGCGACCTCGCCGCCCGCGATGAGGCGGAGCGTCGCGTCGCCCGAGGCGGCGACGACGTCGTACTCGCCGGTCTTCATGAGGTTCACGGCCTCGTCGGACGTGCCGTAGGTCTTCGAGGTGACCTCGCAGCCGGTGGCCTCGACGAACGGGGTGACCCAGTCGACGGTCGGGTCGTTCGAGCCGTCCTCGACGTAGCCGGGCCACGCGAGGATCGACACCTGGCCCTCGGCCTCGCCGAGCTCGGTGAGCGCGTCACCGGACGAGGAGGTGTTGCCCGAGGTGGTGCCGCACGCGGTGAGCAGCGCGACCGAGCCGATCGCGAGTCCGACGGTCACGCCGCGGCGTGCCGTGCGCGAGATGCGCATCATGGTTCTCTCCTGGTTTCTCTGTGGGGTGGTGTGGTGCAGGTTCAGGCGGCGGGAGCCGGTGCGGGCTCCGCGCCGCCGAGGGCGACGACGTCGTCGTCGTGCCAGCTGACGACCACGCGGTCGCCGCGCTCGTCGTCGTGGACGCGATTGCGGTCGTTCTGCTCGAGCACGCTGACGCGCACGCCGGCGTCGAGGTCGACGACCAGGCGGATGCCGCTGCCGAGGTAGATCGTCTCGACCACGGTGCCCGGCGCGTTCACGATCCCCTCGCCGGACTCGCCCCCGCCGACCGCCATCTTCTCGGGCCGCACGGAGTGGGTGCCGCCGCGGCCCATGAGCTCGCGGGACGCGGCGTCGTCGAACAGGTTCGAGGTGCCCACGAAGTCGGCGACGAAGCGCGAACCCGGGCGCTCGTAGAGCTCGGCGGGCGTGCCGAGCTGCTCGATGCGCCCGTCGTTGAACACCGCGACCCGGTCGGAGAGCGTGAGCGCCTCCTCCTGGTCGTGCGTGACGAAGATGAACGTGATGCCGAGCTCACGCTGGATCTCCTTGAGCTCGACCTGCATCTGCTCGCGGAGCTTCAGGTCGAGCGCGCCGAGCGGCTCGTCGAGGAGCAGGACCTTGGGCTGCACGACGGTCGCCCTCGCGAGCGCGACGCGCTGCCGCTGGCCGCCGGAGAGCTGCGCCGGCTTGCGGTCGGCCATCTGCTCGAGGCGCACCGACGCGAGCGCGCGGCGAGCGCGGTCGAAGCGTTCCTTCCGGCCGATGCCGCGCACTCGGAGGCCGTAGGCGACGTTCTCGAGCACGCTCATGTGCGGGAAGAGCGCGTAGTCCTGGAATACCGTGTTGACGTCGCGGTCGAACGGCGCACGGCGCGTGACGTCGTCGCCGAAGAGCTCGATCGTGCCGCCCGTCGGCTGCTCGAAGCCCGCGATGAGGCGCAGGACCGTGGTCTTGCCCGAGCCGGAGGGCCCGAGCATGGAGAAGAACTCGCCCGCGGCGATCTCGAGATCGACGTGGTCGACGGCGGTGACGGCGCCGAACTGCTTCGTGAGTCCGGCGAGCCGGATGGCCGGCTGCGGGTCGGTCATGGGCCTCTCCTTCGATGGCGTGTTCAAAATCATATGGATTCATATGTCATAGTCCAGACCTCCGTGTTACGGTCGCATCACGGAATCGCCGGCGACCGTCCCCAGTCCGGGGGGGGCCGGGATCCGCCGGCTCGCGATCGAGGAGGACGGATGCCGCAGGCCACCGCGCGCGCCGACGCCGCCCGAGCTGTCGTCTTCTCCCCGCTCGAGGGCGCGGGTCGCGCCGAGCTCGTGGAGCAGCGGCTGACCGACGCGATCGTCTCGGGCGTGCTGCACGACGGCGAGCGCCTGCCGAGCGAATCCGACCTGGCGCGGCTCCTCGGGGTCGCAGTCGTGACCGCCCGCGAAGCGCTCGTCGCACTGCGACTGAAGGGGCTCGTCCGCACCCGCCGCGGACGCGACGGCGGCAGCTTCGTCACGTACGACCGCGACACGGCCGCACGCCTGCTCGAGCGCCGGATGCGTGCGGCCAGCCGCATCGCCCTCCGCGACCTGTCGCTGCACGTGTCCGCGATCGCCGGGATGGCCGCCGAGGTCGCCGCCGACCGGGCGAGCGACGACGACGTCCAGAGCCTCGTGGACATCGATGCGCGCGCGGACCTCGCCACTCCCGGTGGCGCCCGCCGGGCGGTCGGTCGATTCGGGCTCGAGGTCGCCGCCGTGAGCCAGTCCCCCCGCCTCGTCCAGGAGGAGCTCCGGCTGCAAGCCGAGACCGGTGCACTGCTGTGGATGTGCCTGCGCGAACAGGAGCACCGCGACCGGAGCCGCGAGGCGCGACTGCGCGTGATCGAGGCCATCCGCCGATTCGACGGCGAAGCGGCTCGCCGTGCGACGGTCGAGCACGTGACCGCGGCCGTCGAGTGGCTCATCGACGAGAAGGCCCGGCTCGAGTCGTCCGACGCCCCCGTCCTGCCGATCCGACCCGATCCGTCCGAAGGGAGCCGGACATGACCACCACTGCGCCCGCGATCGACATCGCCGATCGCATCGCGGCCACGATCGATCCCGTCTTCGCCGTCATCGACGGCTGGCGGCACGACCTCGCCGCCCATCTGGACGGGGTCGGCGAACCACGGGCCCGAGAGCTCGACCCGGTCGTCGCGGAGCTCGTCGGCGCGGAGCTCGAACGCCCCGGCACCCTCATCACCGGCGCCGGCTTCGTCGCGGCGCCGGGATTCCTGGTCGACGCGCCCTGGCACCTCGCCTGGTGGCTGAGCGGGGCCTCGACCTTCCGCACGGACATCCTCGGCACGGGACTCCGCCGTCTCGATGCCGTCAGCGACCCCGACTCCGAGGCGTTCCGCGACTACACGACGCTCGAGTGGTGGCGCGTGCCGGAGCGCACGCACCGTCGCCACCTCACCGGACCGTACGTCGACTACCTCTGCACCGACGACTACACGGTGACGATCACCTCGCCGATCGTGCAGGACGGCGAGATGACCGGCCTCGTCGGCACCGACGTCTACGTGGCGCGCCTCGAGCAGGCACTCGTCCCCGTCATCCGGTCCGCCGACCGGACCTGCACGGTGGTCAACGCGTCCGGACGGATCGTGGCCTCGACCGACCTGCACCGCGCCACCGGTGCGCTGCTCCGGCTCGACGGGCTCACCGAGGCGCTCGCCCCGCTCCGCGAACGTGAGGGCGACGACGACGGCGCGCCCCGCGCCGCTGACGGTACCGCCACGCCGTCGCTGCCCGGTGGCGCCGAAGTGGTGCCCTGCGGCGACACCTCGCTCGCCCTCGTGCTCGAGTAGTCGACCACCACGTCGCCCGGGCGCCGGTGCTCGGGCGACGCCCGGCACGGGTATCGTGAGAGCCCAGCGGAACCGGAGCGCCCGGAGGCCGGGCGTGATCGACGAGGGATCGGCGGTCAAGCTCGTGACGACGACGATCAGGCAGAAGCAGCAGCGCCGCATGCGGCGACGCTGGCTCGCGTACGCCGTCGTCACCCTCGCCTGGGCCGTCACGGTGGGCATCGGCGCGGTGCTCTCCCCGCCGGCCTGGCTGCACGACGCCGCACTGTTCGTCCACCTGGCGTCGCTCATCGTGGGGCTCGGCGCGGTCCTGATGATCGAATGGCACGCCGCGCTGTGGGCGACCGGATGGAGCAGCGTGCGCGAGCTCCGGCAGGCGGACCGCACGATGATCCTCCCGGTGTGGCTCGGACTCGGCGGCCTCCTCGCGAGCGGAGCGCTGCTCTCACCCGACCTCTCCTCCCCGATGACGCTGCTGAAGCTCGGCGCCGTGCTCGTGCTCAGCCTCAACGGAGTGGCCCTGACCAAGTGGACCTCCGACCTCGCGCGGCTGCCCGGCCGCGCGAGGTTCCAGAGCCTGCCGCGCCGGGCCAAGGCCGGTTTCGTCGCGAGCGCGATCGTGTCCCAGCTCGCATGGTGGACCGCGGTCGTGGTCGGGTTCCTCAACACGCTCGGGTGAGCCGGCGACGCGGCCTCAACGCCTTCCGACCCGACTGGGATATGCTCGCGAACGACGCAGCATCGACGGGAGGGGCTACCGATGCGCCGCGCACCGGATCCTGACCGACCCATCGCGGGCGGCTCGTCGCCCGTGCCGTCCGGAGGCCGACGATGACCGGCACGACCGGCCCCGTCCGTCGCGACCGGCGTCGCATCCGCGAGGAGGCGCGCCGGCGGCGGCGTCGCGTGCTGTGGATCCCGATCGCGGCGGCGGTCGTCCTCCTGCTCGTCGTCGGCGGGATCGCCACCGCCGTGTTCCTCGGCGGCGGCGGCGCGAACACGGTCGGCACGCCCGCGCCGGACCGCATCTCGTTCCCGGCCGACGAGCCCGCGAGCTCGGCGGGGATCGAGCCGTGCACGACCGTCCCGGTGCTCTCGTCATTCGAGAACGCGGAGATGATCGAGCAGCTGGCGGAGGGGTACAACGCCGAGCCCCGGAACATCGGCGGCTCCTGCGTCGAGGTCTCGACCTCCAGGTCCAAGTCCGGCATCGCCGCGGAGGACGTCGCGGCCGGGTTCGCCGACGTCCCGGACGCCGAGCGACCGGTCGTCTGGGTCCCGGACGCGAGCTCCTGGCTCGGCGTCGCCCGCGAGACCGGCGGCGACATCGTGCCGGACGAGGCCGAGAGCCTCGGCTCCTCCGACATCGTGCTCGCCATGCCCGAGCCGCTCGCGGCGGCCATCGGCTGGGATGCGGATCCGCCGAGCTGGAGCGAGGTCTTCGCGCAGGGCGACGACCCGGAGGTCTGGAGCGACCTCGGGCATCCGGAGTGGGGGGCGTTCAAGCTCGGCAAGACCAGCCCCGTGATCGCGAGCTCCGGCCAGGCCGCGATGCTCGCCTCGTACGGCTCGGCCGCCGGATCGGTCGAGGACCTCCAGGCCGGCGACATCTCGGACCCGGCCGTGGTCGACGAGGTCCAGCGGCACGAGCTCGCGACCAGCCACTACATGGCGACGCCCGAGCACTTCCTCTGGCACGCGCGGCAGTCCGAGGACGAGGGCTCGGCCGCGGACTTCCTGTCGGCCGTGATCGTCGACGAGAAGTCGGTGTGGGACTACAACCGCGGCATCACGAGTCGCGACGGGGTGACCCGGATCGAGAGCGACCCGCCGGCCGAGAAGCTCGTGCCGATCTACCCGACCGACGGCTTCTACGTCGCGGACAACCCCGCGGTCGTGCTCGAGGGCGACTGGGTCGACGACGCCGACGCCGCCGCCGCGCAGGACTTCATCCGGTACGTCGGCACCGCCGAGGGGCAGGCCATCGTCCGGGAGACCGGATACCGCGACCTCAATCGCGAGCTCGACCCGGACGTCGCCGAGGTCGGCGCCCTCGAGGAATCGCCGACCGGCGTCCTGGCCTTCCCGGCACCCGAGGTCGTCGTGGCGATGCAGGATGCGTTCCCCGACGTCCGCAAGCGCGCCTCGGTGCTGTTCCTGCTCGACGTCTCCGGGTCGATGGACGACCCGATCGAGACCGGCGAGTCGAAGCTCGACGCGGCCAAGTTCGCGATCCAGGAGGCGCTCGACTACTTCGCAGCCGGCGACGACGTCGGCCTCGCGGCGTTCTCCGCGCGGGGTTCCGGCCCGTTGACCCCGGGCGAGGTCGCGCCGGTGAGCGACATCGGCGAGGGACGGGACGGCTTCGTCGCGGCGCTCGATTCGCTCACGGCGATCTCCGAGACCCCGCTCTACGAAGCCGTCGACACGTTCGCGATCCAGCGCGGGGCGGCGTGGGACCCCGACCGCATCAACGCGATCGTGCTGCTCAGCGACGGGCAGAACAGCACGCCGGCCGAGCGCACCTCCGAGGCGGAGATGCTCGAGACCCTCGAGGAGCTGCACCACACCACCCCGGTGCTCGTGTTCACCCTCGCGTACGGCGCCGACGCCGACGTCGAGACGCTGCAGGCGATCTCGAGCACCACCGGCGCGCACTACTACGACGCCACGGACCCGACCGAGGTCGACGAGGTGCTCGGCGACCTCGTGACGAGCTTCTGACCCGACCGTCACACGACGAGACCTTGCGGGCGTCCGTCCGATCGGGTGCGAGCATGTGCGGATGACGCCCCGATCGCCTGCGCTCGTCGCCGCGTCCCACGGCACGTCCTCGCCCGCGGGGCGTGCCGCGGTGCGGCGACTGTTCGACGCCGTCGCCGCGTCGGCCGCCGAACGGTGGCCGGACGCCGTCCCCGAGGCGCGCCTCTGCCACGTCGACGTGGAGCAGCCCGACGTGCCGGCGGCGCTCGCCACCCTGCCGGACGGGGAGCCCGCCGTGATCGTCCCGCTGCTCCTGTCGGCCGGCTACCACGTGCACGTCGACCTCGCGGAGGCCGCCGCCGAGGCCAGGGCCGCCGGACGCGAGGTGGTCGTCGCCGGCGCGCTCGGACCCGACGCCCGCCTCGTCGCGGTGCTGCAGCGGCGCCTCGCCGAGGCCGGTGCCGGCGACGAGGACCCCGTGGTGCTCGTCGTGGCCGGCTCGAGCGACGCGCGCGCCGTCGAGGCGTGCGCGGAGGTGCGCGACGCGCTGGCCGAGGCATCCGTCGCCGACGTCACCCTCGGGTTCCTGTCGGCCGCCGAACCGCGGCTGCACGACGCGATCGCCGCGGCTCGCGCCGCGCACGGCGGTCGCGCCCGGGTCGCCGCGGCGAGCTACCTGCTCGCACCGGGGTACTTCCAGGACCTCGCGGCGAGCGCCGCGCCCGACCTGCTCGCCGAGCCGCTGCTCCGACCGGACGACGCGCCCGCGGAACTCGTCGAACTCGTGCTCGACCGATACGCGGCATCCGTCGCCGGCTGACCCGGAGCGGCGCGCTCCGCCACGTCATGTTTCGTCGTGCGACGCCTCGTGACACGGGGTGACCGCAGGTGACGGAGCCGGGTTCCGGTCGCCGCAGCCGACCCGTACGGTCGTCGGCACGTGCCCCGGACGGGGTACCCGAGAGGGGGAACCGTGACGATCGAGACGACGGATGCCGCGACCCGCGGGCCGCGCGCCGAGCGTGCCGCACGCGCCGAGCGCCCGGCGCGCGACGCCGGCGACCCGCGCCCGGCGCGCCCGGCTCGCCCGTCGACGCGGCCGAACGGGCAGTGGAAGGTCGACGGCACGGCCCCGCTCAACGCGAACGAGGAGTGGAAGCAGGTCGACGGCGGCCTCGCGGTGCGCGAGCGCATCGAGACGATCTACGCCGACGGCGGCTTCGCCTCGATCGACCCGACCGACCTGCACGGCCGGTTCCGGTGGTGGGGGCTGTACACGCAGCGCAAGCCCGGCATCGACGGCGGTCGCACCGCGATGCTCGAGCCGCACGAGCTCGAGGACGAGTACTTCATGCTCCGCGTCCGCATCGACGGCGGGCAGCTGACGACCGAGCAGCTCCGCGTCATCGGCGGCATCTCGACCGAGTTCGGGCGCGACACCGCCGACCTCACCGACCGGCAGAACATCCAGCTGCACTGGATCCGCGTCGAGGACGTGCCCGAGATCTGGCGCCGGCTGGAGTCGGTCGGCCTCGGCACGACCGAGGCGTGCGGCGACGTGCCGCGCGTCATCCTCGGCTCGCCGGTCGCCGGCATCGCCGCCGACGAGCTCATCGACCCGACCCCCCAGATCGACGAGATCACCTCGCGCTTCATCGGCGACGAGACGCTCGCGAACCTGCCCCGCAAGTTCAAGTCGGCGATCACGGGCCACCCGAGCCAGGACGTCGTGCACGAGATCAACGACGTCGCGTTCGTAGCGGTCGAGCACCCCGAGCTCGGCATCGGCTACGACCTGTGGGTCGGCGGCGGGCTGTCGACCGCACCGAGGCTCGCCGAGCGGCTCGGCGTGTTCGTGTCGCCCGACCGGGTCGCCGACGCGTGGCACGGCGTCGCGCAGGTCTTCCGCGACTACGGCTACCGGCGGCTGCGGAACAAGGCGCGCCTGAAGTTCCTGCTCGCCGACTGGGGGGTCGCGCGGTTCCGCGAGGTCCTCGAGACCGAGTACCTGGGGCACGCGCTCCCCGACGGCCCGGCCGCGCCGACGCCGACCACGACCGGCGACCACGTCGGCGTGCACCGCCAAAAGGACGGCCGGTGCTACGTGGGCGCGACGCCCATCGTCGGCCGCGTGTCGGGTCCGGCCCTGACGAAGCTCGCCGACCTCGTCGAGGCGCACGGCTCGACGCGGCTGCGCACGACGCCGCACCAGAAGGTCGTCATCCTCGACATCCCGGAGGACCGCGTCGAGTCGCTCATCGCCGGCCTCGACGAGCTCGGGCTCCAGGCGCGGCCGAGCCTCATCCGCCGCGGCACCATCGCGTGCACCGGGATCGAGTTCTGCAAGCTCGCCATCGTCGAGACGAAGGCGTTCGCCACGGCGGCGGTGCTCGAGCTCGAGGAGCGGCTCGACGCGTTCGACCTGCCGCACCCGATCAGCCTGCACGTCAACGGCTGCCCCAACTCGTGCGCCCGCATCCAGACCGCCGACATCGGGCTGAAGGGCCAGCTCGTCACGATCGACGGCGAGCAGGTGCCGGGCTACCAGGTGCACCTCGGCGGCGGGCTCGCCTCGCAGGACCGCGACGAGGCCGGCCTCGGCCGGACCGTGCGCGGCCTCAAGGTCACGGCCGACGGCATCGCCGACTACGTCGAGCGCGTCGTCACGCGGTTCCTCGACGAGCGCGACGCGGACGCCGACGAGACGTTCGCCGAGTGGGCGCACCGCGCCGACGAGGAGGCGCTGCGATGAGCGCACGGAACCTCGGGATCGCGGCGCCGGGTGCCGGCGCGGCATCCGACGCCGTCTCGGTCGCCGACCGCGCCGCACGCCGGTCGCCCGACGAGCTGCGCGCCCTCGCCGAGGCCGGCAACGCCGCCCTCGGCAGTCTCACCGACCATGAGGCATCCCCCGCCGAGGTCGTCGCCTGGGTGGCGGCGAACTTCGCGACGGATGCCGCGGCCGTCGCGTGCTCGATGGCGGACGCCGCGCTGCCGCACCTCGTCGCCGCGCAGCTGCCTGGCGTCGACGTGCTGTTCCTCGACACCGGCTACCACTTCGCCGAGACGGTCGTCACGCGCGACGAGGTCGCCCGGCGGCTCGACGTCCGCGTCGTCGACGTGCTCCCCGAGCAGACGGTCGCCGAGCAGGATGCCGAGTTCGGCGCCGAGCTCTTCGCCCGCGACCCGGGCCGCTGCTGCGCCCGCCGCAAGGTCGAGCCGCTGCAGCGCTCGCTCGGCGGGTACGAGGTCTGGTTCACGGGCGTGCGCCGCGACGAGGCGCCGACGCGCGCGCTCACGCCGCTCGTCACGTACGACGAGCGGAACGGGCTCGTGAAGGTGAACCCGGTCGCCGCGTGGAGCTTCGACGACCTCGTCGAGTACGCGAGCGTCAACGCCGTGCCCGTGAACCTCCTCATCTCGCACGGCTACCCCTCGATCGGCTGCGAGCCGTGCACGACGCCCGTCGCCGCGGGCGAGGACCCGAGGTCCGGCCGCTGGGCCGGCCTCGCCAAGACGGAATGCGGGTTGCACCTATGACCGAGATCCAGGCCCCGGCGCCGGCGCCGACCACGACAGCCCTCGGCACGCTCGACGCGCTCGAGGCCGAGGCGATCCACGTCATCCGCGAGGTCGTCGCGGAGTTCGAGCGGCCCGTGCTGCTCTTCTCGGGCGGCAAGGACTCGGTCGTCGTGCTCCACCTGGCCGCCAAGGCGTTCTGGCCGGCGAAGGTCCCCTTCCCGGTGCTGCACGTCGACACCGGCCACAACTTCCCCGAGGTGCTGCGGTTCCGCGACGAGACCGTCGCGCGGCTCGGCATCCGCCTCGAGGTCGCGTCGGTGCAGGACTACCTGGACGACGGCCGCCTGCGGGAACGCGCGGACGGCACCCGCAACCCGCTGCAGACGCAGCCGCTGCTCGACGCCATCGCCGCGGGCCGCCACGACGCCGTGTTCGGCGGGGCGCGCCGCGACGAGGACAAGGCGCGCGCGAAGGAGCGCATCATCTCGCTGCGCGACGAGTTCGGCCAGTGGGACCCGCGCAACCAGCGCCCGGAGCTCTGGAGCCTGTACAACGGCCGCCACACGGTCGGCCAGCACGTGCGCGCGTTCCCGATCTCGAACTGGACCGAGCTCGACGTCTGGCGCTACCTCGAGCGCGAGGGCATCGCACTGCCGCCGCTGTACTTCGCGCACGAGCGCGACGTGTATGCGCGCGACGGCATGTGGCTCGCCGTGAGCGAGGTGTCGCCGCCGCGCGAGGGCGAGACGGTCGAGCGCCGCACCGTCCGGTACCGCACCGTGGGCGACCTGAGCTGCACGGGCGCGGTGGTCTCGACCGCGTCGACGGTGTCCGACATCGTGCGCGAGGTCGCGGCATCCACCCTCACCGAACGCGGCGCGACGCGCGCCGACGACCGCCTCTCCGAGGCGGCCATGGAGGACCGCAAGAAGGACGGGTACTTCTGATGAGCACGACCACGCCCGCAGCGACCGGCGCTCCGGCGACGGATGGCGCGACCGCACCGTCCGGCACCCTCTTCCGATTCGCGACGGCGGGGTCGGTCGACGACGGCAAGTCCACGCTCGTGGGCCGCCTGCTGCACGACTCGAAGGCGATCCTCGCCGATCAGCTCGAGTCGGTCGCCCGCACCTCTGCCGAGCGCGGCTTCGGCGGCGAGCCCGGCGCGATCGACTTCGCACTGCTCACCGACGGACTGCGGGCCGAGCGCGAGCAGGGCATCACGATCGACGTCGCCTACCGGTACTTCTCGACCGGCCGGCGGTCGTTCATCCTCGCCGACTGCCCCGGCCACGTGCAGTACACCCGCAACATGGTCACCGGCTCGGCCACGGCCGACGCCGTCGTCGTGCTCGTCGACGTGCGCCACGGCGTGCTGGAGCAGACCCGACGGCACCTCGCGGTCGTGCAGCTGCTGCGCGTGCCGCACGTCATCGTGGCGGTCAACAAGATCGACCTCACCGGCTACGACCGCGACGCGTTCGCGGCGGTCGCCGACGAGGTCGCGGGACTCGCGCGCGACCTCGGGCTGCCGGACGTCCACGTCGTGCCGGTCTCGGCGCTGCAGGGCGACAACGTGGTCGAACGCTCGGCGAACACGCCCTGGTACGGCGGCCCGGCGCTGCTCGAACTGCTCGAGGGGCTCTCGACCATCGACGAGCTCGAGACCGACCTCGAGGCGCTGCGCCTGCCGGTGCAGCTCGTCGTGCGCCCGCAGGGCGCGCTCTCGCCCGAGCTCGCGGCCTCCGGCGCCGACGACGCGTACCGCGACTACCGCGCCTTCGCGGGCCGGATCGAGTCCGGCACGGTGCGCGTCGGCGACCCCGTCGAGGTGTTCCCCTCGGGCGTCACGACCACGGTCGTCGGCATCGACCGCGGCCCGGTCGCCGTCGAGGAGGCCTCGGCGCCGCTGTCGGTGTCGGTCCGCCTCGCCGACGCCGTGGACGCCGCGCGCGGCGCCGTGATCGCGGCCGCCGGGTCGCTGCCCGCCCCGCGCCGGCAGCTCGAGGCCGCCGTGTTCCAGCTCGATGCGCGGCCGCTCGCGCCGGGCGCTCGCGTGCTCGTCAAGCACGGCACGACGACCGTGCAGGCGCTCGTCGCCGACATCCGCGGGCGCCTCGACCTCGACAGCGTCGACACGGTGCCGGCCGACCGGCTCGCGACGAACGACATCGGGTTCGTGTCGCTGCGGCTGGCCGCCGACCTGGTGGCGGCGCCGTACGCCGAGCACCGGCGTGCGGGCGCGTTCCTCGTCATCCACCCCGAGGACGGCGCGACGCTCGCCGCCGGCATCGTCGTCGAGGCTCCGGCGTGACCGCGCGCGGGCTCGGTGGACAGGTCGGCGAGCTGCTCGCCGGCGTCGCGGTCGCGGCCGCGATCGTCATCGTGCCCGTGCTCATCGGCTCCGTCGGCCGTGCCGCCGCCGAGGGCTCCGCCGCGAGCCCGACGACGGATGACCCGGCCGACGCGCTGCGGCTCGGGTACTCGGCGAACGTGACGCACCTGCCGGCGCTCGTCGGGCTCGAGACGGGCCTGCTCGCCGACGCGCTCGGCGACACCGCGCTCGAGCCGCAGCCGTTCGCCGCCGGGCCGGCCGCCGTCGAGGCGCTGCGCGCGGGCGCGATCGACGCCGCCTACCTCGGCCCGAATCCCGCGATCACCGGCTTCGTGCAGTCGGGCGGCACGGCGCTCCGGATCGTCGCGGGCGCCGTCGGCGGCGGCGCGTCACTCGTCGTGCGCGACGGCATCGACGCCCCGGCCGACCTGGACGGCACGACGCTCGCGACGCCCCAGCTCGGCAACACGCAGGACGTGGCGCTGCGCACCTGGCTCGGCGACCACGGACTCGACACCTCGCCCACGGGCGGCGGCGACGTCGACGTCGTGCCGACCGACAGCGCCCGCACCCTGCAGCTCTTCGTCGCCGGCACGATCGACGGTGCCTGGCTGCCCGAGCCCTGGGCCTCCCGCCTGGTGCTCGACGCCGGGGCGCGCGTGCTCGTCGACGAGGCCGACCTCTGGCCGGACGGCGCGTTCCCGACCACCGTGCTCGTCGTGAACGCCGACTTCATCGCCGACCACCCCGACACGGTCCGGGCACTCGTCGCAGGGCATGCCGCGTCGGTGGACTGGATCGCCGCGCACCCCGACGAGGTCGCCGCCGTCGCGAACGCGCGGCTCGCCGTCGACGCCGGCGCGCCGCTCCCCGATGCGGTGCTCGCACGGGCGCTCGCCCACGTCGATCCGACGGTCGACCCGTTCGCCGCCACCCTCCCGGTGCTGCAGCGTCACGCCGCCGCCGTCGAGACCACGACGGCCGGCGACCTCCAGGGCCTCCTCGACCTCGACGCCCTGAACGCCCTCCGCGCGGAGGACGGCCTCGACCCGATCGACGACGCCGGACTCGGGGGTGGTCCGCGATGACGGCGGCACCCGCCATCCGCCTCACCGGGGTCGGCAAGCGCTACGCCGCCGACGGTCCGGTGGTGCTCGAGGGCATCGACCTCGAGGTCGCGCCGGGCGAATTCGCATGCCTGCTGGGCGCCTCGGGCTGCGGCAAGTCGACGCTCCTCTCGCTGATCGCCGGGCTCGAGCGGCCGACCGTCGGGACGGTCGAGGTCGACGGACGCGCGGCCGTCATGTTCCAGGAGGCGTCGCTGCTGCCGTGGCTGAGCGCCCGTCGCAACGTCGAGCTCGCCCTGCGGTTCGGCGACGCCGGCCTCGCGCGGCCCGCCCGCCGCGCCCGCGCCCTCGAGCTGCTCGACCTGGTTCACCTCGCGGATGCCGCCGACAAGCGCCCGCACGAGCTCTCCGGCGGCATGCGGCAGCGCGTCGCGCTCGCGCGCGCCCTCGCCCAGGACCGCTCGGTGCTGCTCATGGACGAGCCGTTCGCCGCGCTCGACGCGATCACGCGCGACCTGCTGCACGAGGAGCTCGAGCGCGTCTGGTGCGAGACCGGCCGCACGATCGTCTTCGTCACGCACAACGTCCGCGAGGCCGCCCGGCTCGGGCAACGGGTGCTGCTCATGTCCAGCCGCCCGGGCCGCATCGTCGACGAGTGGCGGATCGCCGACGACGGCCCGCGTCGCATCGAGTCGCCCGCCGTCTCCGCGCTCTCCGTGGAGATCACCGAGCACCTGCGAAGGGAGATCCGTCGCAATGCCGCATGATGCCCTGACGACCTCGTCCACCCGGTCCACCCGCACCCCCACGCGCGTCGAGTGTCCAGTGGATGCCGCCCCGGGGCGCGCCATCCGGCATCCGATGGACACTCGCGTGCGATCGAACGTCGCGACCGCCGGTGAACCCGACGGCGGGAGGGCCGACGACCTCCGCACGCTGGAGGCGGGGCTCGACCGCCTGCAGACGGATGTCGCACTGCGCACGCCGTGGTGGCGGCGCGCGATCGACGGCGTCCTCCCGCCCGTGCTGCTCGTCGTCGTGCTCGTCGCGGTGTGGCAGGCGTACACCGTGCTCGCCGCACCGCGGCCGGACCTCGCACCCGGCCCGGTCGCGGTGGCGGCGGCGCTCGGCGAGGCCTGGCACGACGGCCGGCTGCAACTCGCCGTGGCGACGAGCCTCGAGCGCGGCGTCGTGGGCTTCCTGATCGCCGTCGCGGTCGGCACGCCGCTCGGCCTGCTCCTGGCCGAATGGGCGCCGCTGCGCCGTGCGCTGGGCCCGCTCGTCTCGGGACTGCAGGTGCTGCCGTCGGTCGCGTGGGTGCCCGCGGCCATCCTCTGGTTCGGGCTCTCGGATGCCACCGTCTACTTCGTGGTGCTCATGGGCGCAATCCCGTCGATCGTGAACGGCCTCGTGGCGGGCGTCGCGCAGGTGCCGCCGCAGCTGCGCCGCGTCGGCACGGTGCTCGGCGCGTCGCGGCTCGAGCTCGCGGCATCCGTCGTGCTGCCCGCCGCCCTGCCCGGCTACCTCGCCGGGCTCCGACAGGGATGGGCCTTCTCGTGGCGCTCCCTCATGGCCGCCGAGATCATCGCGTTCGGCGGCTCCATCGGCTTCGGCCTCGGCTCGCTCCTGCAGCAGGGCCGCGACCTCGCCGACCTCGCGAGCGTGCTCGGCACGATCCTCGTGATCCTCGCCCTCGGCGTGGTGATCGAGCTGCTCGCCTTCGCCCCCCTCGAGCGCGGCATGCTCCGCCGCCGCGGACTGACCGGAGGACCCCGATGACCGATCACGCGAACCACCACCGGGCGGATGCCGCTCCGGCCCCCGGGCACGTCGCCCTCGTCGGCGCCGGCCCCGGCGACCCCGGCCTCCTCACCCTGCGGGGCCTGCGCGCCCTCGAAGCCGCCGACGTCATCGTGGCCGACCGGCTCGGCGCCCGGTCGGTGCTCGACGGCCTCGCCGCCGAGGGGGTCGAGCTCCCGGCCGAAGTGGTCGACGTCGGCAAGCTGCCCGGCCACCACGCCGTGCCGCAGGACGCGATCAACGACCTGCTCGTGACGCTCGCGCGCGACGGCAAGCGCGTCGTGCGCCTCAAGGGCGGCGACCCCTACGTGTTCGGGCGCGGCGGCGAGGAGCTGGCGTTCTGCCGCGAGCACTGCGTCGACGTCGAGGTCGTGCCCGGCATCACGAGCGCCGTCTCCGTGCCCTCGATCGCCGGCATCCCGCTCACCCACCGCGGGCTCGCGACGACCTTCACCGTCGTCACCGGGCACGACCAGATCCGTTCGCTCGGCGGCGGCCGCGACCACACCGTCGTGCTGCTCATGGGCGTCGGCACGCTCGCGAACTCCGCGATGACGCTCGCCCGCGGCGAGCGCGGTGCGGACTGCCCCGTCGGAATCGTGGAGGATGGGTACGGCCCGCGCCAGCGGGTCACCATCGGCACGCTCGAGACGATCGCCCACCAGGCGGCGGTCCGGGGCGTCCGTTCACCGGCCGTCGTGGTGGTCGGCGACGTGGTGCGGCTCAGTCCGTACGCGCCCGCCGAGCTCGCGGCATCCGCCCTCGCCGGGGGCACCCGAACGTCGATGACGACCGCGGCCCGACCGGCCGCGTCCTGACCCTGCCCGCACCCCGAAAGGCCCTCGTCACCATGACCCTCTCCCTCCGTGTCGCGATCGTCGGCGCCGGCCCCGCCGGCATCTACGCGGGCAACATCCTGCGCCGCGAGGTCGACGAGGCCGGCGGCGAGGTCTCGATCGACCTGTTCGAGTCGCTGCCCGCGCCGTACGGCCTGATCCGCTACGGCGTCGCGCCCGACCACCCGCGGATCAAGGGCATCGTCAACTCGCTGCACGAGATGCTCGACGAGGGCACGATCCGGCTGATCGGCAACGTCGAGGTGGGCCGTGACGTCACGGTCGACGAGCTGCGCGAGCGCTACGACGCGGTGATCTTCGCGACCGGCGCCCTGAAGGACGCCCCGCTCGACATCCCGGGCATCGACCTGCCGGGCTCGTACGGTGCCGCCGACTTCGTCGCCTGGTACGACGGCCACCCCGACGTGCCGCGCGAGTGGCCGCTCGAAGCGCAGGCGATCGCCGTCATCGGCAACGGCAACGTGGCGCTCGACGTGGCGCGCGTGCTCGCGAAGCACCCGGCCGACCTGCTCTCGACCGACATCCCCGCGAACGTGCACGCGGGACTGCTCGCGTCGCCCGTGACCGACGTGCACGTCTTCGGCCGCCGCGGCCCGTCGCAGGTGAAGTTCACGCCCATCGAGCTGCGCGAGCTCGGCGAGGTGCCCGACGTCGACCTCGTCGTGTACGACGAGGACTTCGCCCGGGCCGAGGGCGACGAGCACGCCGCGCACCTGCTCGCGACGAACAACCAGGTCAAGGTCATGACGCGGACCCTCAACGGGTGGCGCCGAGCCGACGACCGGCCGTACACGGCGTCGCGCCGCCTGCACCTGCACTTCTTCCACTCGCCCGTCGAGGTGCTCGGCACCGACGCGGTCGAGGGCGTGCGGTTCGAGCGGACCCGCCCGGTCGGCGACGGCTCGGTCGCCGGTACGGGCGAGTTCGTCGACGTGCCCGTGCAGGCCGTGTACCGCGCGGTCGGCTACGCGAGCTCGCCCGTGGCGGGCGTGCCGTTCGACGAGCGCTCGCGCGTGATCCCGAACGAGGGCGGGCGGGTGACGGATGCCTCCGGCGCCCCCGTCGCCGGCGTCTACGCGACGGGCTGGATCAAGCGCGGCCCCGTCGGCCTCATCGGCCACACGAAGGGCGACGCGCTCGAGACGATCACCAACCTCGTGGCGGACGCGCAGGCGGGCGTGCTCGCGTCGCCCGGCGTGGCGCCGACGATCGACGCGGCCGCGGGCGACGAGGTGCTCGAGCTGCTCGATGGCCGCGGCATCCGCTTCACCACCTGGAACGGATGGCTCGCGCTCGACGCGCACGAGCGGGGCCTCGGCGAGGCGTTCGAGGGGCCCGTCGCGCGCGAGCGCGTGAAGGTCGTGCCCCGCGACGAGCAGGTCGACCTGTCGCGCGACGGCGCCCTGATCGCGGGCTGACGCCCTCAGGCGTCGCGGACGGCGGCGAACGCGTCGATCGTGGCGGGGTCGCCGCCGACCGTGCGCAGGCGCGCGGCGATCCCGGCTCGGGCGCGGGCGTACGGCTCGTTCGTGTCGCGCATGAGCGAGTTGCGGTTGGCCAGGTCGAGCAGCGCGGAGCACTCGAAGGCGAGCTGCTCCGGGTCGTCGAGCCCGGGCAGCTCACCGCGGTCGTGCGCGTATCGGAGCGACACGGCGAGGTACCCGTTCCACTGGTCGAGCGCGTGCCGGATGGCGTCCCGCACCGGGCCGGGCTTGGCGTCGAAGTCGGCGGCCGCCTCGGCGAAGAAGCACCCGCCCGGGAACACCCGGTCGCGCGAGTAGGCGATCCATCGGTCCGCGAGCGCGACCACCCGGCGCAGGCCCCGCGGGAACTCGCGCGCCGGCGTGATCACCGTCTCGACGAACCGTTCGCGCGCGGCTTCGACGGCCGCCAGTTGGAGGCGCTCCTTGCTGCCGAACAGCGTCGCCACCCCGCTCTTGCTGACCGACGCGGCGTCGGCGATGCGCCCGATCGAGAGCTGGTCGAGCCCTTCGACCGAGGCGAGGTCGACGGCGGCCGCGAGCACGAGACGTCGCGACGCGTCGCCGCGCGCGCGTCGCCCGTCCGCGCGGACGGTCTCCTCGGTTCCGATGATGCTCACCCTCTGGATTTTACGCACGAACGTTCGTATACTCAACGCACGACCGTTCGTACAGTTTGATCGGAGTCCCCGTGTCCCGCCTCGCCGAAGCCGCCACCACCGCCGCGCTCCTCGGGCGCGTCGCCGCGATCCGCGCCGCCGAGCCCCTCTCGCCGTCGCTCGCGGCATCCGCTGCCCTGCCGCTCTTCATGCGGGTCGGCCCGCGACTGCCCGTGCGTGCCGCCGACCGCGCGGTGCACGAGGCGGCGCGCCGCTCGGTGCTCCGCGTGCGCGGCCGCGACGTGACCGCCTACGAGTGGGGCACGGGCGCCGACACGATCCTGCTCGTGCACGGATGGCGCGGCCGCGCCTCGCAGTTCGCCCCGATCGTGCGCGAGCTCCGCGCCGAGGGGTTCCGGCTCGTCGCGTTCGACGCGCCCGCGAACGGGGACTCGACCGGTCGCCGCACCGACATCCGCGACTGGCTGGCCGCCATCCAGGCGCTGCAGGCGCGGGACGGACGCTTCCATGCCGTGATCGGCCACTCGTTCGGCGCCGTCGCCGCGCGCGGCGCCGTGCACGACGGGCTCGCGGCCGGTGCGCTCGTGGCGATCGCCGGCCCCGCCGACGCGCGGTTCCTCGTCGACTCGTTCTCCCGACGCGTCGGCGTGGGTCCCGCGACGGCCGACGCACTGACCTCGCGCTTCGAGCAGCGGATCGTTCCGGAACTCGCCGACCCCTGGTCGCGGTTCGACGGCGTCGCCGTGCCGTTGCCCGAGCGGATGCCGCTGCTCGTCGTGCACGACCGCGGCGACCGGGAGGTGCCGGTCGGCGAGGGCATCCGCCTGCACGAGGCGCACGGCGCGCGCTCACGGCTCCTGCTGACCGAGGGCGCCGGTCACAACCGCGTGCTGGGGGCGGATGCCGCGCTCGACGCGATCACGGCGTTCGCGACGCGCGGGCTCGATGGGATCGACCGGCTCGCGCCGGCGTCCGCCACCGCGGACGCCGCGGTCGCGCTCACGTCCGACGCGACCGGCGCGCGCACGGCCGCGCGCTGATCCTCAGTGCTCAGTCCGTGCTGCCGTCGCGCGCCGTCATCACGCGCCGGTAGACGGCCAGGTGGGCCGCCGCGACCGCCCGGTCGTCCATCAGCCCGGGCGTCGCCGCGGCCGCCGCGGCGACGCGGCCGCGCAGCGCGGGCTCCTCGTCGAGGCGCGCGAGCGCGTCCGCGAGCGCGTCCACGTCGCGGGGCCGCACGAGCAGCCCGTTCACGCCGTCGGCGATCCACTCGGCCGGGCCGCCCTCGTCGGCGGCGACGACCGCCCGGCCCGCGGCGAGGTACTGCAGCACGTTCTGGCCGAGCGGCTCGGCGCGGGTCGAAGCCTGCACCGCGACATCCCACCCTTCGAGAAGCCCCGGCACGTCGTCGACGTGCCCGAGCAGGTCGACCTGACCGCCCACGCCGAGCGCGTCGGCACGCGCGCGCAGTGCGTCGACCTCGCCCTCGTGTCCGAACGGCGCTCCGCCGGCGAACTGCAGGCGCACGTCCCGACCGCGGAACACCCGGGCGAATGCCTCGAGCAGCAGCACCTGGCCTTTCCACGGGTCGATGCGCGCGAGCATGCCGATGGTCCGCAGCGGCGCGGCGGCGTCCGCCTGGCTCGCCGCACCGACGGCGAGGCCGGAGGCGCTCGGCACGACCTCGGCGACGGCCCCCTCGCGCAGGTACGGCTGCGCGGTGACGAGCGTGGCGCGCGAATTCGCGATGACGCCGTCGGCGCGGGGCAGCACGACGCGGGTCATGATGGCGTGCCCGGCACCGCCGAGCGCCTCGGGCTCGACGCGGTCGCGCAGGTGCACGACGAACGGCGTGCGCCCGAGTCGTGCGGCGAGGGCGCCATAGGCGGCGGCGCGGGCCGTGTTCGCGTCGACGAGGTCGGCGCCGCGGAAGGCCGACGAGCCGCGAACGGCGATGGCCTGCACGACGAGCCGCGCTCCGAAGGCGGCCGCCGCCAGCCGACCGCCGGAGCTCGCCCCGGCGGGTTGGGCGATGCCGGTCACGCGGTGCGGGACCCGGTCGGGCAGACGGCTCCACACCGCGGCCTCGCCGCCGAGCGGGGGCGTCTGCACGACGGGCGACCAGCCGGGCGCCGCCCCCAGCATCCGGATGAGGGCGAGTTCCGCCCCTCCGGCTGCGGCGGTGTGGTCGAGGTGGAGCACCCGCAACGGCCGCTCGACGCCCGGCGCGCGGCGTGCGACGCTCACGAGTCCTTCCGCCCGAACCAGCGGCGGAGCCGCCGCTCGAGGGCGGGCTGGGACGTCCGCCCACCCGTGGGCGGCGGGTCGAGGCCGACGAAGGGGAAGGCGTCGGGTGCCGTCACCTCGCCCCCGATCGCCTCGAGGTCCTTCTGCGGCATTCCCAGCAGCTGCGCGGCGAGCCTGGTCAGCGGCGGGACCTCGTCGCGCGCCATCGCACGGAACGCCTCGTCGTCCTTGCCCTGCGGGTCGGTGATGTCGCCCGGACCCTGGATGCCGCGGCCTCGCCCCTCGGCGAGTCGCGCCACCCGCTCGCGGAGCTCGTCGGCGGTCTGCGGAGCAAGTGCGGGGCCGAGGTCGGCGGCGATCGCGCCGGCCTCGCGGATCGTGAAGGTGGAGCGAAGCATCGCGGGCACCATCCCGAGCACGGCGTCGCGGTGCGCGACGTCCGCGGTGAGCACGAGGTCGGCCGCGCCGACCTCGGACTCGTCGAGCTGGCGGGCCCGGTGCCCGCTCCCGCTCGCGCCGAGCGCCTCCGCGATCGCGCGGGTGCGGCGCCGCATCGGGCGTCCCACCGGTGCGGCGGTGCCGGCGCTCGTGACGGTGACGCGCGCCGCCAGGTCGGCGGGGAGGTACCACTCGACCCAGGTGCGCAGCAGTGCCGCCCCGAGCGCGGAGCGATTGAGGTTGCCGGTGCAGACGACGAGCACGCGGAAGGCGTCGCGATCCACGGCCACCACCCCCAACTCGCCCGCGACCGGGGACCCCGCCCCCGGATAGGGTTTCTGCAACAGGAGTCTAGAGGGGGTGCCGTGCGCGTACTGAGGGTCTCGCACAGCGCCGTCGTGGACGAGTGGCGCGGTCGTGAGCGCGCCCTGGCCGCGCTCGGCGTCGACGTCGAGGTCGCGTGTGCGCGGCGATGGCATGCGGGCGGCGTGCCGGTCGCCCTCGAGCCGCGGCCCGACGAGCGCGTGCGCGGCGTCCGAACGCTCGGGCGGCATCCGGCCCTGTTCGTCTACGACCCGATCCCGCTCTGGCGCGCGCTCGGCGAGGAGTGGGACGTGCTCGACGTGCACGAGGAGCCGTTCGCCCTCGCCACGGCAGAGATCCTGCTGCTCCGCGCGCTGCGCCGTCGGCGTCCGCCCGTCGTGCTCTACACCGCGCAGAACCTGCGCAAGCGCTACCCGATCCCCTTCCGGTGGCTCGAGCGACGGGCGCTGCGCACCGCGTCGGGCATCGCGGCATGCAACACCGAGGCCGCGCGCATCGTGGAGGACAAGGGCTTCTCCGGCCGGGCGCGCGTCATCCCGCTCGGCGTCGACCTCGCGCGGTTCACCCCGGCGGATGACGCGGATGCGGGCACCTCGCCCGCACCGGAGCGTCCCGGGTCGGACGGCGCGACGGAGGCCCCGGCGTCGGACGACGCAGCGCCGATCACCGTCGGCTTCCTCGGACGCCTCGTGCCCGAGAAGGGCGTCCTGCTCCTCCTCGACGCCCTCGTGACCGAACCGCGGCTGCGCCTTCGCATCGTGGGCAGCGGACCCCTCGCCGCGGAGCTCCCGTCGCGTGCGGCCGCGGCCGGCGTCGCCGACCGCGTCGAGCTCGTCGGCGCGGTCGACCCCTCCCGCATCCCCGAGGTGCTGCGCTCGTTCGACGTGCTCGCGATCCCCTCGATGCCGACGCCGTCGTGGACCGAGCAGTTCGGGCGGGTCGCCGTCGAGGCGATGGCCTGCGGCGTGCCGGTCGTCGCGAGCGACGCGGGCGCGCTGCCCGACGTGGTCGGAGGCGCGGGCCTCCTGGTGCCCACCGGCGACGCGGCCGCCCTCGCCGAGGCGCTCGTCGAAGCGGCAGGTCCCCGGGCGGCCGAGCTCCGCGCCGCGGGCTTCGTGCGCGCCGAGGAGTGCAGTTGGGGCGCGGTGGGGCGCGACTACCTCGAGCTGTACCGCGGCATCCTGCACGAACCGTCCCCGGCCCCCGAACCGACGGCGGGCCTCGAGGTCATCGTGGTCGCGTACGGCGCGCCGGAGCTGCTGCGCCGCGCGCTCGAGCCGCTCGCGGGGCTGCCGGTCACCGTCGTCGACAACTCGTCGCTGCCGGAGATCGCGGCGCTGTGCGAGGAGCTCGGCGTGCGCTACCTCGACCCGGGCCGCAACGGCGGGTTCGCCGCGGGGGTGAACGCAGGGCTCGCGAATCGGATCGCGCCGGGCGCCGACGTCCTCCTCGTGAACCCCGACGCCGAGATCTCCGCCGACGACGTCGCGGCCCTGCACCGGGCGCTCCACGCGCGCCCCGACCTCGCGAGCGTCGGGCCGGCCCAGGTCGACGATCGCGGCGCGCAGGCCCGGGTCGAGTGGTGGCTCCCCTCGCCCGCGGGCACCTGGCTCGAAGCCCTCGGCCTCGCACGCCTGCGGCGCGACCCGTCGTACGTGATCGGCTCGGTCATGCTGCTGCGCGCCGAGGCGCTCGAGCACGTCGGCGCCTTCGACGAGCGCTACTTCCTCTACGCCGAGGAAGCCGATTGGGCCTACCGAGCGCACCGCCTCGGCTGGCGCCACGACGTCGTGCCGGAGGCGCGGGCCGTCCACACCGGTGCCGGGACCGGCGGCGACCCGCGCCGTCGGGAGGCCCACTTCCACGCCTCGCAGGAGCGGTTCCTGCGCAAGCACTTCGGCGCCGCCGGATGGCAGGTGGCTCGCGCCGGGCAGTGGCTGGGCGCGATGACACGCTCGGTCGTGCTCCCCGGCGAGCGCGGTCGCGCGGCACGCCGCCGCGCGGCGATCTACCGCCTCGGCCCGGTCCGGGTCGAGGCGCGGTTCCGAGGGGAGTCGGCCGCATGACCCGGATCATCCAGATCGTCCCGTTCATCGGGCCGGGGACCGGCGTGGCCGGCGTGGCCTGGAACCTCGAGCAGCGCCTGCGGGCGCTCGGGGCCGAGGTCGACCGGTTCACCTTCGACGACGCCCGGCGCGGCCGCCCGATCCCATGGCCGCGGAACGCCTTCCTCGCCCGCATCCGCGGCGGATGGCGAATGATCTGGTTCAGCACGGTCGGCACGCGCCGGGCGAAGCGGTTCCTCGCCGAGCACTCCGACGCGGTCTCGATCTGCCACAACAACGTGCTCGCGGGCGACGTCTACGTCAACCACGGCGTGCTGCTCGCGTCGATGCGCGCCCGGGGGCGCTCGCCGTGGCGCATCTACCGCAACCCAGTGCACCTGTTCATCTACGCGCGCGACCGGATCCGCTACCGCGGCCACGCCCACCGCACCGTCGTCTGTCTCTCGGAGCGCGACGCGGACGACCTGCGTGCCACGTACGGCCCGATCGGTCCTCGCATCGAGGTGATCCCGAACGGCGTCGACCTCGATCGCTTCCGCCCGCCGACGCCGGACGAGCGCGCGGCGGCGCGCACGGAGCTGAAGCTCGGCACCGAGGAGCGCGTCGCCGTCTTCGTCGGGCACGAGTTCTCGCGGAAGGGCCTGTCGTTCGCCATCCGCGGCCTCGCGCACGCGCCGAGCGTGCTGCTGCTCATCATCGGCGGCAACGACGCGATCATCGCGGAGGCCTACGAGGAGGCCAAGGAGCACGGCGTGGGCGATCGGGTGCTGTTCCTCGGCCCCCGCGGCGACCTCCGACGGCATCTCGCCGCCTGCGACCTGTTCGTCTTCCCGAGCGCCTACGAGGCGAACGCGCTCGTGGTGCTCGAGGCCCTCGCGAGCGGCCTCCCGGTCGTCGCCACCCCCGTGGGCTACGCCCCCGAGATCATCGTCGACGGTGAGAACGGGTACCTGGTGGACCGCGACCCGCAGGCCGTCGGCGATCGGATGGAGCAGATCGCGAGCCTCGACGACGCGGCGCTCGAGGCGTTCCGGGAGCGGGCCCGGGCATCCGTCGTCCCGCTCGGCTGGCCGACCATCGCGCAGCGCTACCTCGACCTGCTCGAGGGCGTGCACGCGGAGCGCTCGGCATCGGACGCGTCGGCGGAGCGGTCCGGCGGATGACGCGCATCGTGCAGATCGCGCCGACGATCGAGCCCGGGAGCGGGGTCGCCGGCGTGGCGTACGCACTCGAGCAGGAGTTCCGCGCTGCGGGCGTCCCGGTCGAGCGGTTCACGGCCGCGGACGCCGGCCGGACGCTCGACCGCCCGCGCCGGACGGCGCTCGGCCGCCATCTCCTGCGGGCCGGCAACGTCGTCTGGTTCAGCACGGTCGGCACCCGCCGCGCGAAGCGGTTCCTCGCGGAGCGACCCGACGCGATCGCCTTCACCCACAACGACGTGATGGCGGGCGACGTCTACGTCAACCACGGCCTCCTGCAGGCCGCCATGAAGGCCCGCGGCAACTACTCGTGGCGGATGGTGCGCAACCCGGTGCACCTGTTCACGGCCGCGCGGGACCGCATCCGCTATCGCGGACGCACGCACCGCGCGGTGGTCGCACTGACCGGCCAGGAGGCGGACCTGCTCCGCGAGGTGTACGGACGCGTGCGTCCGCCGGTCACCGTCATCCCGAACGGGGTCGACATCGAGCGCTTCAGCCCGGGGGATGCCGTGGAGCGCGCCGAGGTCCGGCGCGAGCTCGGCATCGCCGACGATCGGGTCGTCGCCGTCTTCATCGGCCACGAGTTCGAGCGCAAGGGGCTGCACGTCGCGATCGCCGCGCTCGGCGCCGCGCCGCGCGTCGTGCTGCTCGTGGTCGGCGGCACGAGCGAGATGATCCGCCGGGCCACGGTGCAGGCCCGCCGGGCCGGCGTCGCAGACCGGGTGGTGTTCGCGGGCGAGCGGCCCGACCCCGTGCCGCTCCTGCGGGCGTCGGACGTCCTCGTGCTGCCGAGCGCCTACGAGGCGAACGCGCTCGTCGTGCTCGAGGCGCTCGCGTGCGGCGTCCCGGTGATCTCGACGCGGGTCGGCTTCGCGCCCGACATCGTGGTCGACGGCGAGAACGGCTTCCTCGTCGAGCGCGATGCCTCGGCCGTCGGCGCACGCCTCGCCGAGCTCAGCGCGGAACCGCTCGACGCCTGGCGCGAGCGGGCGAGGCGCACGGCGGAGCAGCACTCGTGGCGCGAGGTCGCGTCGCGCTACCTCGAGCTCGCGAGGTCCCTCGAGCGCGACCGGGCGGCGCGCCTGTGAGCGATCGCCTGCGGATCCTGCACGCCATCCGCTCCGACGGGTTCTCGGGCGTCGAGCAGTTCGTGCTGCGGCTCGCACGCACGCAGGCCGCCGACGGCCACGCCGTGCACGTGATCGGCGGCGACCCGCCGCGCATGCGGCCGGGACTCGACGCCGCGGGCGTCGGGCACACGCCCGCTGCGCGCACGATCGAGGTGCTGCGCGCGGTCCGCGGGCTCGCTGCCGAGGTCGACGTCGTCAACACGCACATGACGGCGGCGGATGTCGCGGCCGTCGCGGCCCTCGCCACGGGGCGGCCCTCGCGTCGGCCGGCGCTCGTCGCGACCTGCCACTTCGCCCGGGCGCGCGGCCGCGTCGGGCCGATCCCGATCGATGCCCTCGTCGGTCCGCGACTGGACGCCCAGCTCGCCATCAGCGCCGCCGTGGCGGCAGCGGTCTCGGGCCCGAGCACGGTCGTGCACACCGGCATCGAGCCGAGGGCGGCGGGCGATCCTGCGGCGCGCGAGCGCACCGTGCTCATGGCGCAGCGCCTGCAGCCCGAGAAGCGCTCCGACGTCGGGATGCGCGCGTTCGCGGCATCCGGGCTCGCCGGCCGGGGCTGGACCCTCGAGGTCGCCGGGATCGGCCCGGAGCGGGAGCCCCTCGAGCGCCTGGCGGCCGAACTCGGCGTCGCGGCATCCGTCCGGTTCAGCGGCTACCGCACCGACCTGCCCGACCTGCTCGCGCGATCCGGCCTGCTCCTCGCGCCGTGCCCCGTCGAAGGTCTCGGCCTCACTCTGCTGGAGGCGATGGCCTCCGGACTGCCGCCCGTCGCCGCCGACGCGGCCGGCCACGTCGAGGTGCTCGACGGACTCGACCCGCGCACGCGGTTCGCCGCCGACGACGCGGATGCCGCAGGCGCACGCCTGCGCGAACTCGCGGCCGACCCCGCGGCGCGCGCCGCCCTCGGCGAGGCGGCACGGGCTCGACAGCAGCAGCACTTCTCGCTGCGGGCGCAGGCCGCCGGCACCGAGGCGGTCTACCGCGACGCGATCGCGAGGACGAGGAGCGACGCATGACCGATCTCGTGGTGCTCTCGCTCGAACGCTGGGACGAGGTGTGGCGTCGCAACCAGCACCTCGTCGCCGGCCTGCTGCGTGCGGACCCCGCCCTGCGCGTGCTGTTCGTCGAGCCCGCGGCGGACCCGACGCACGCGCTCGCCTCGGGTCGCGCTCCAGAGCTCGGCCGGGGCGTCCGGCCCGTGCCGGGGCCGGCGCCGGGACGGCTGTGGACGTTGCGGCCGACCAAGTGGCTCCCGCGACGCGTGGACCGCCGCGCCGACGAACGACTCGCGGCGGCGGTCGAGCGCGCCGCCGCATCGCTCGGCATGCACGATCCGCTGCTCTGGATCAACGACCCCGGTGCGGTCGGCCTCGCCGAGCGCACCGGCTGGCCGAGCCTCTACGACGTGACCGACGACTGGCTCGCGGCGGATCGCCCCGACGCCGAGCGGGCGCGGGCCGCGGCGAACGAGGCGCGGCTGCTCGAGATCGCGGGCGAGGTCGTCGTGTGCTCACCCGAGCTGGCGCGACGCAAGGGCGCCGACCGCCCCGTGACCCTCATCCCGAACGGCGTCGACGCCGCCGCGTACCGTTCGCCCGTCGGCCGTCCCGCGGACCTGCCCGCCGGCCGCACGGCGCTCTACCTGGGCACCGCGCACCCCGACCGCATCGACGTCGACCTCTGCGACGCGACCGCGCGGGCGCTCGGCTCGGTCGGCGGCACGCTCGTGCTCGTGGGGCCCACCCTCCTCGGGTCGGATGCCACGTCGCGACTCGAGCGGGCGGGTGCGGTGCTCCTCGGGCCGCGGGCCCGGGAGGACGTGATCGGCTACCTCCAGCACGCCGACGTGCTCATCGTGCCCCACGTGGTCACGGCGTTCACCGACAGCCTCGACCCGATCAAGCTCTACGAGTACCAAGCGGTCGGCCGCCCGGTCGTCTCGACGCCGGTGGCGGGCTTCCGCGACGTCGACGACGCGCGCGTGACGATCGCCGAGGGTGCGTCGTTCCCGGCCGCGGTCACCGCGGCGGCCGAGGCGTCGCAGCCGTTCCCGCACGGTGCCGACGGACCGGCGAGCGACTGGAGCGAGCGAGTGGCCGCTATGCACGAGGTGCTGGTACGACTCTCCCGGGCGAGCGATACCGCCTGATCCTGCGAAAGCCTCGGCGATGCGCCGAGGCCGGCCTCGCCGGAGACGGGCGGCGAATCCGGGAATGGGGTGGATCCCCCGAACGATGGGTATGTGTCGCACGCCATCGGGCCCATCGCCACAGGTCACCGCCGGCGCACGCGATGGCCGGACGCCGGGACGAGTCACATTTCGTCGAGTACCTCACGGAATCGCCTCCACGCCCAATTCCAGTCGTGCTCGAGTGCGTGGCACCGACCGTCCCGTTGCAGTTCCTGCAACCGCTCACGGTCGTCGGCGAGCGCCGACAGCGCAGCTGCGAGCGAGTTCGGGTCACCGGGATCGACCATCATTCCCGCATCGCCAACCACCTCGGGAAGGCCGCCCACCCGGCTCGCGATGACGGCGAGGCCGCTGGCCATTCCCTCTCGTGCCGTGAGTCCGCTCGCCTCGGACCGAACCGATGGAACGACCTGGACATCGTGCTCTCGGATCAAGTGCGGCAATTCCATTCGGTCGACAAATGGGACGAATCTGACCAATGAACGGCATGTCTGTGCGATCTCACGCAACTCATGCTCGTACGAGCTGAGCGGCGCGTCCCGCGCGAACCCATGGCTGCCGATGATGGTGAACTCGATATCGGGACGTCGAAGCAACGCGGCCGCTCGAAGCAGCACGTCGGGGCCCTTCAGCTCGATGGTCCGCCCGACGAAGAGGACCTGAAGGGCATCGGTCGAGGTTCGACGCCCGTCGCCACGCCGATCGCCACGTGGCGCGAATCGAATCGTGTCCACTCCGTTGGGCACGACGCGAATACGCGCAGCGACATGATGCGGAAGACGCGAGGCCACACGCTCCGCAAGCCAGGAACTCACGCAGATGATGATGTCGGGGCGACCGAATACTCGTGCCGCCTCCAACCGTGAATACGTGCGCATCAGTTCGTTGTGGACGAACAGGACCGTCCGATGGTCCGAGCCTTCGAGGAGCGATGCGAGGACCGGCGCGTTGTGCGCGACGACGATCGCGGATTCGTGGCGTCGGACGGCGTCGGCGGCGGGACCGTAGTAGCGCCGTACACCTGCCCTGGGACGACCGAAGACCCCGCGAACCAGGTCGACGTAGCGCTCGTTCCGGTTCGGGCGTGGGACGCCGGAGTACTCCACGACCGACGCGGACGAATACCGCGGCCGCATCGTGGATCGGTCGATCGCGACGACATGACGGTACGGCGCACCTTCGGCAGCCGACGCAGTCGCCAGTCCGTCGATGACCGTCGGGATGGCGGAACCGGTTCGTGGTGAGAAATGGTCACCGGGCGTGACGACGTGGATGACATCTCTCATCGGCCGCCCTCCATCACTTTCGTAAGGCTAGCGGGCGCCAGAGGACAGACCCACGGGGCAACCGGTTTCTCGTTGCTCTGCTTCGAGGACTGGCCGAGACGGTCAGCGACCCGGCCGGTTGAACGTCGGCAAGGAATGACGGAGGGTGCGCTGCCGGAGCAGCGCACCCTCGAGTCGGACCGACCGATCAGTTCTCCTGGTAGAACGGCGGGTCGCAGGTCGGTGCTCCCGTCGGGAACGGCGTCTTGCTCGAGCACGGCGGGAAGGCGTCCACCACGTACGAGGGGATGATGATCGGCGAGTGGTCGGTGTCGTTGCAGTCGTGACCCCACGGGATAGCGAGGGAGAGCGTCGCCGGCGCGTTGGCGCTGTTGTCCGAGTTCGCGTAGACGATGACCTTCACGCACTCGCCGGGCTGGATCGGCGTGCAGTACGGCGGGTTGATGCCCACGACCTGGAACGGCAGCGGCGTCGACTGAATCAGAATGTCCGGCTGCAGCACGATCGCCTTGCTGGTGTTGTTGCAGATCTGCAGCGGGATGGCGAAGGCCTTGGCCGGGTTGAGGCCCGGCAGTCCCGCGAACAGTTCGGCGCACTTCGTGCCGAGGCTGTTGCCGGGCAACTTACATGCGACGCCGACGAACACCTGCGGGGGCGGGCCGGACGCGGCATAGGCGGGAGCGGGGACGGCGAGCGCGACGGCGGGAACCGACCACGCCATGGCCTTGGCCACCGTGCGCCGTGAGACGCCGGGCTTCGGCTCTTCGAGGTCGCTCATTGGGATCCTCCTGGACTGTTTGCTGTGGTTGGGCGACCCTCCGCCGGAGCTGTCGGGTCCTTATCGGGTTGTGATACTGCCGTTGCGGTCTGGTCAGTACCTGCCGCACACTATCGGGTTTTCACAGGCAACTCTAGGGGTTGAGGCTTCCTCGTCGGAATCCGCGTCACCCACGTTCGGGTGACATCTGTGCACACGCATACGCCAGGCGTCCGGTGCGAGGCGTGGTCCGTGCGCCGTCGTCCGCGGATCAGTAGATTCGAGGCGCGGTCGACGCTCCGTCGCCCCAGAAACCGCACCCGGAGGGATCGCCAGATGACGTCGCGTGACACGCCACGGCTCACGATCGCCACGATCGCCACCGACACGCCGATGGGTGCACAGGCGTACCAGGAGCAGGTCGCGCGGCGCGCGCCCGAGGCGATGTCCTCGGTCGACGATCGCGCGTGGCGGATCCGAAGGCTGGTGCTGCGCTCGCTCCGCTCCCGTCTCGCCGGTAACCGACGGCTGCCGCTCGGACGCATCGCGCGCGCGTCGACCGGCCAGCGTCGAGCCATCGGCCGCGCGCTCTACGCGGGCGACGCGGTCGTGCACCGCATGGCCCTCGAACTCCCGCCGGCGCCCGGCCGCGACGTGATCACGGTGCACGACGTCGTGGCCTGGCGGTTCCCCGACGAGTCCGCGCCAGTGCCCGCCGCGATCGACGAGGCGCGCAGCGCCGCCGCCGTGATCTGCGTGTCGGAATTCAGCGCGCGCGAGGCAGTCGAGTTGCTCGGCATCCGGGAGCCGCACGTGGTGCACAACGGCGTCGACGCCCGGTTCTTCGACGCCGCCCCGCTCGACGCGGCGAGCCTCCGGGCCCATGGTCTTCCGCATCGCTATGTACTGCACGCCGGCGGTGCGACTCGTCGCAAGAACCTCGAGGCCCTGGCCGAGGCCTGGCCGGTCGTGCGTCGGCAGCGCCCAGGGCTGGAACTCGTCCTCGCGGGCCCGACGCACCCGCGGCGCACCGCCTTGTTCGAGGGCATGCCCGGGACCCGGATGGTCGGGCGGCTGCCGGACGAGGTGATGCCGGGCCTCGTCGCGGGCGCGGAACTGGTCGTCGTCCCCTCGCTGTACGAGGGGTTCGGGCTTCCCGCGCTCGAGGCGATGGCCGCCAACGTGCCCGTCGTGGCCGCGGCGACGAGTTCGCTCCCTGAGGTGGTCGGCGACGCTGGCATCCTCGTGGAGCCCACTGCGGCCGGCATCGCCGCGGGCATCCTCGACGCCACCGGAAGCTCCCGTCCGGACGCCCTGGTCGCGGCCGGCCGCGCACGCGCCGGCGAGTTCACCTGGGCGCGCTGCGCCGAGGCACATGCGCGCGTGTGGGCCTCGCTCGCCTGAGAGCCGCCCCACTACCCGCGTCCCGCGAGCACGCCCAGCACACCGAGCGGGAACATCCGAAGGCCGGGGAGTACCTCTGCGAGCCGAGCAATCGACCGCTCCAGACCCTGGCACGCATGTTCGACGGTCGCGCTCGGTGCCGCCGAGGCGCCCTCGAGCATGCCCGCCAGTCCGCGCCGTTCGTCGAATGCGGTGAACCGACTCGACCCGGGCGTGATGACCGACTCGTAGTCGTGGAACTTGAACGGTCCGCCGCTGAGCGGCGGCTCGAGCATGGTCCAGCTCGCGGGGATCCCGTACGCGTCCGCCGTCACGAGACCGTGGAGCGAGGTCGTGACGACCGCATCCGCCGCGGCGATCTCACGCACGACCCGGGCCGCGGGCTGGTGCACGTTGACGACGTGCACCCGGAGGCCCGAGGCATCCGCCATCGACATGAACGGCTCGTGCTGCCGATGGTGCCCGTGCGGCACGAGCGCGACATCCCACCGCACCCGCGGCCGGGGCGAGCGGCGGGCGACGAGGATCCCCGGATCGCCCAGGGCGACGTCCTCGGGGGCACCGATGAGATCGCGCGTGAGATGACCTCGCACGGCGAGGACCTTCGCCCGCGGGAGGGGATGGGGCTGGCCGTACATGAGGCCGCTTCCCCACACGGCGCCGTCGTACTCCTCGGGGAGGAACTCCAGAATGCTGCCGACGCCGGAAAGCCGGGCACTCCGGGCCACACGGTGCACGGGCGCGACTCCGTACTCGGGGAGGAGCCACGGGGTGAGGTCGTCGCCGAAGTTCGGATGGCCGTCCCACCAGGTCGTGGGCACGACCAATCCGGAGCGCCACATCGCGGGACGGGTCGCCGCGGCGGCCATGCGACGCAACTGCCGCAGCCGGCGCCTCACGGGGTTCGTATACGTCATGCGGCACCTGCCGCGATTTCGGCAAACCCGGGCACCGATGCGTACCGGCCCTCGTACGCATCGGCGGCGCGCCGCCACGTGAAGCTCGCGACGCGTTCGCGGCCCGCCGCGACCATCCGGCTCCGCAGGTCGTCATCGCCGGCGACCCGGACGATGGCCGCTCGGAGCGCTGCGATATCGCGCGGGTCGACGAGGACGCCGTCCCGTCCGTCGCGCACGAACCCGGGCGCGCCGCCGCGATCGGTCATCACCAGCGGGGCGCCACTGCGCCAGGCCTCGAGTGCGACGATGCCGAACGCCTCCATCCGGCTCGGCACGACCACCATCGTGGCTCCCGCCATCGCATCCGCGACAACCGGTGAGTCGAGCCGGCCCGCGAACTCGACGCGGCCCTCGAGGCCCCGTTCGGCGACCAGTGCCTCGAGTCGAGCGCGTTCCTCTCCGTCGCCGACGACGACCAGCCGCATCGCCGCGTCGAGTGCGATGCCGTCCATGGCGCTGATGAGCAGGTCGAATCCTTTGGCGCGCCCGAGCCGGCCGACCGCGAGGAGGTACGGGCCCGCGAATGGGCTCCGCGCGGCATCGCCGACCAGCCCGAGGTCGACGCCGTTCGGCACGACCTCACCGCCCACGAGGCCGAACCGCGATCGCAGGTCGTCGAGCACGAACCCGGACGGCGCCGTGACCGCCGCCGCCGCGTGCAGCGCGCGCCGCAGCGACGTGCGCAGGATCGCCGAGCGATCGAACACGCCGTGGTCATCGGCAACGGTCTCCCCGTGCGAGGTGACGACGAGCGGCAGCCGATACCGACGGTGCGCAGCCAGCGCATACGCGCCGTTCGGTCCGAAGCAGTGCACGTGGAGCACGTCGGGACGGAACGCTGCGCGCGCCCCAGACCAGAGCCGCCACGCCCCCGGCAGTGCCTTCGCGAACCGCGCGACGCCGCCCACCGACGAAGACGGCAGGGGCGTCGGAAGGTAGCGCACGGTGACACCCTCGACCTCGCGGACCACCGGGCCGGTTCCGCGGTCCACGCTCCACACCTCGACGGCGGTCCCGGTCTCGAGCAGCTCGTGCGCGACCTGACGCACGTGCTCCTCGACGCCGCCGACGTGCGGAGCGTACGAGGAGGTCACGAGGGCGACGCGCAGGCGGCGACCACGGTCGGCGACGGGCGTCGCGGTTCGATCCGGCTCGGTCACGCGTCAGCTGTGCGCGCCGTGCTCATCCGACGGCGGCTCGGTCACGAGGTCGTCGGTCGGCTCGGTCTCGGACTTGGACTTGCCCCGTCCGCGTCGCTTCTTCGGCGCCGGCTTCGACTTCTCGGCATGCTCACCCGCGGGGGTCGCCTCGGTCGCCGACGAAGTGTAGTCGCGCCGGTACTCGTACGAGTACGTCGCGGCATCCGCGCCCCGGACCGGGGCCTTGTTCAGCACGATGCCGAGCGCGCGGCCACGTGCCTTCTTGAGGGTGTCGAGCGACTTGTCGAGCAGGTCGTAGGTCGTCTTGCCGAGCGTGACGACGACGAGGGCGCCGTCTGCCTGGTGCGCGAGCACGGCGCCGTCGGTCACGGGCAGGAGCGGCGGCGCGTCGATGATGACCGTGGCGTGCTTGGTCAGGTCGGCGATCAGCGCATGCATCCGCTCGGACCCGAGCACCTCGCTCGGGTTCGGCGGCACACTCCCGGCGGCGAGCACGAGCAGGTTGTTCGACTTCGGCGTGCGCTGCAGCACCTCGGAGAGCGCAGCGCGGCCGGCGAGCACGTCGCTGAGCCCGGCACCGCCGGGCAGGCCCATCGTCTTCGCGACCATCGAGCGGCGCAGGTCGCCGTCGACGAGCACGACCGTGGAGCCTGCCGCGGCGAGCGTGAGCGCGAGGTTGCAGGCGATCGTGGACTTGCCGTCGCCCGGGAGCGGACTGGTGACCACGATGGTCTTCGGCGGGTGGTCGACATCCATGAACTGGAGGTTGGTGCGCAACGCGCGCAACGCCTCGGAGACGGCGAACGTCCCGCGCTTGCCGGTGCTGTTGGCCGCCGACGAGTCGACCAGTCGGTCGCCGGCGTCGAGACCGGGGACCCAGGGGATCGTACCGACGACGCCGACGCCGGTCTTCTGCTCGGTGTCCTCCGCGTTCCGGATGCGCCGGTCCGCGGCCGTGCGGATCATCGCGAAGGCCACGCCGAAACCGAACCCGAGCACGCCGCCGACGATCAGCGCGGTCTGGACGTCGGGGAACGCCGGGCTCGAGGGGAGCGACGCTGACTGACGTGAGACGAGCTTGACCGGGGCCTCAGCGGTGGGGCTGCTCTCGATCTCGACCTCCTCGACGACACCGGCGAGCGACGCAAGCCAAGCTTCGGCGAGTTCGCGCGCGCCGTCGGGCGTCGGCGCCTCGGTCGTGACGTTCAGGATGACGGTGCCCGTCGGATTGTCGACCGCGACGCGCTGGATCAGCGCCTCTGGCGTCGTGTCGAGCTCGAGGTCGTCGATGACGTTCTGTGCGACGTCGGTCCAGCCGGCCATGACGAGGTACGAGGGCACGCGCGAACGGGCCACGCTGTCACCGAGCGACACATTCGCCACGTCGCCGACACCGGTGGACTGCACGATGCCGCTCGCGCTCGCGACATAGACCGGCGTCTGCAGCAGCGTCCACCCGTAGCCGGCGCCGACGCCGATCAGGGTCATGAGCAAGATCGCGAACCAATGCCGGCGCAAGCCGCGGAGGTAATCGCGCAGTTCCATGGACACCTCCGTGTCGTGCCGCCGAGCGCCCCGGCGCGGTCGACCATGAGCGAGTAGGGTCCATGGTATGTCAACCGCCTTCGCCGCGCGCATCCTCGACTCCACGGTCCGAGTCGAGTTCGACGAGTCCGTGCCCGCGCCCGTCCGTGAGACCATCCGCGGCCACTGGATCGACCTCATCGACCAAGGTGCCGCCTCCGAAGTCGACGTGACCGTCACCGCGACGATGGCGCGGGGACGGCAGACCTCGGGTCCTGAACATCGGGTGGTGTCGGCGAACTCCCCGGAGAGGCTCGCCGCCGGCATCGTTTCGGAGGTCACGCTCGCCGGCATCGCGGGGCTCGGCGGCGAGGCGCTCATGCTCCACGCCGGTGCGGTCGCGCTCGACGACGGCCGAGTGATAGCGCTCGTCGGCCCGTCGGGTCGAGGCAAGACCACCGCGGCGCGGGCGCTCGGTCGCGCGTTCGGCTACGTGACCGACGAGACCCTGGCCGTATTCCCGGGCGGCGAGGTCCTCCCCTATCGCAAGCCGCTCTCCATCGGCGACGATCCGGAGGAGAAGGCGCAGCTGGCCGCGTCGACGGACGGCCTGCGCGACCTGCCGGCGGCGCCGCTCACGCTGGATGCGATCGTCCTGCTCGATCGCCGCGAGGGCGTCGAGACGCCCTACGTCGAGACGGTTCCGCTGCTCGACGCCATCGAGGAGCTCGTCCCGCAGACCAGCTTCCTGTCGATGCTGAGGAGCCCGATCCGGACTCTGCTCACGACCGTCCTCTCGACCGGCGGCGTCCGGCGAGTCGTCTACACGGAGGCCGAGACCCTCGCGAGCGTCGTCGACGACATCCTCGCGACGCGGACGGACGAGTCGCCCCAGCTCGTCGACGTCGGGGTGTCCACCAGCGACTGCGACTGCGGCGCGAAGCTCGGCGAGGAGGAGGTCGTGGTCGACGCCGCACCCGGCACCATCTACCGCCGCGGCGAGTACCGCGACGCGCTCAGCGTCGACGACGCGCTCGTGGTCCTCCGCCGGAATGTCGTGACGGCTCTGCGCGGCCTCGGTCCGGTGCTGTGGTTCGCCGCCGCCGACGCGACGGCCGCCGAGCTCACCGACGCCGCGCTCCAGGAGATGCCGCCCCCTCCCGCCGACATCGACCCCGCCGCGATCGTCGAGGCAACGCTCGACGAACTCGTCACCGCCGACCTCCTGGTCCGCGCCTGACCCCACGCGACAGCACGTCGCGGTTCGCAGGGCGGTCGCGCCGACGCTCCCTTCAGCGTGTGGCCGGCCGAGTCGAGGCGAGCGCGGCGAGGTTGGGTGGACCTGTCGCCGCCTCGCCGCGCTCACGCTCGTCTCGCGCCATCGCGCCCAGGCAGACGCCGGCCACCACGAATGGGATGGAGACCTGGGCGGCGACCCAGAACAGGTCGAACTGCGCCTGCGCCAGGCGGCTGACCAGCACCGCCACCGCCAACGTCCCGAACCGCGGATCGACGTGCCACAGCACGATCAGCGTGCCGATCCACATGACCGTGAACGCAGCGAGCCCTACCAGGCCGGCGCTGGCCAGCACCTCGAGCTCGCCCTGCGGCGGCTGGTAGCCGAGGCTCCCCGGCTCCTTCCAATACCGGAGGCCGTGGCCGAAGATCGGCGACTCGCGCCAGAAGCGGTACACCTCGCGGAACCAGTCGATCCGCTGGAAGACCGAGTTGTGCTGATTCTGCGACTGGACCTGGTCGATCACCATGGTGACCACCAGCCACACGGCGGGGATCGAGAGCACCAGGATCAGGATCCGCGAGCGGCGCGAGGTGCTGCGACGGATGACGGCGATCAGGATGCCGGCGATCAACCCGATGAGCGCCTGCCTCGACTGCGAGACGACGGTGCCCGCGACGAGGAGCCAGAACGCGAATCTCGACCAACCCTTCGTCCAGCCCACCCAGTCGGGATCGAGGTAGGCGATGACGGCCGCGAATGCGAACACCGTTCCGACGAAGTTCTTGTGCATCGAGATCGGCCAGGTCGGGGCGGCCGGCCCGAAGTTGCCAGAGGCGTACTGCAGTGCCGCCTGGAGCAGCGTGAATCCGGCGATGACGCACGCCGTGAACACGAGCGCCGAGAGCGCGAGTCGGCCGTACCCGGCCGCGCCGAGCGCCCAGCCGACGATCAGCGCACCCGAGACGAGCATCCACGCGTGGAACCACTCGAAGGTGTTCGCCAGGTAGGGATTGACGATGACGGTCAGCAAGGTCGCGAACTGGTACACGAGGTTCAGCACCAGAAGGCTTCGAAGAGGCCGGCTGTAGGGTCGCTGCCCGAGCAGCAGGGCGGTGCCGAAGGCCGCGACCAGCGCGGCATCCGAGACGGAGAGGTCGCCGCCGCCGATGCCGATGCGCTGCGGGATCAAGAGCCCGGGGACCGCGAACAGGGCGATCGCGAGCGGTTTCGACCCCGTGAGCGAGGCCGCGACGACGAACGCGGCCAGGACGACCGCGAGGACCGCTCCGCCCCGCGCGCCACGGTCGAGCAGCAGGTAGGTGACGACGACCGCCGCGAACGCCATGAGCACCCAGCGCCACACGCCCGACCACCACTCGACGATCCGCAGGTGCCGGATCGCCCGGCGCTCCTTGGTCGTACTCATGGCCCGGTCCTTCGTGAGATTCGCTCCAGTATCGCAGGTGCCCGGCGATGCGCACCGGCCCCGCTGCGCCCGGCGGGCGGGATCGAGCGCGCTCGCTAGCATGACCGCATGCCTGATGGACCGGAGGATGCTCCCGTGCCGACGTTCGCGCTGATCATCCCGACGCACCAGCGGCCGGAGTTCGTCCGGCAGGCGGTCGAGAGCGCGCTGCGGCAGCGCCGGCCCTTCGACCGGGTCCTCGTCGTCGCCGACGGGCTCGACGACCCCGGGGCCGCGGCCCTGGCGGACCTCCCGGTGGAGGTCGTCGCGATCGAGAAGGCCGGCGTCGCGGCGGCCCGGAACGCCGGCGTCGACGCGTCGGGGACGGACTGGGTCTGCTTCCTCGACGACGATGACCTCCTGCATCCCGAGTACCTCGCACGGATCGAGCTCGAGATCCTGGAGTCGCCGCAGCTCGGCGCGATGAACACCGCGTACTGGAGCTTCGCCCCGCAGGCCGGTCCCGACGACGAGTTCGCAGCGGAGACGCTCGACGAATGCCTCGAGGCCATCCGCACGGCGGTGCCGACGCGCGACCTCTCCTACCTCGAGATCGAGGGCCGGAGCTTCGACCTCCTCCTCGAGCGGATGCGCGGCTCGATGAGCACGACCGCGGTGCGGCGCGATCTCCTCATGCGGGCGGGCGGGTTCCCGCATGGGATGGTCACCGCACAGGACTGGGTCATGTACGTCAACGTCGCCCGGCTCACGGAGTGGCGGCTGATCCCCGAGCGCCTCGCGTTCTTCCGCGACCTGCCGAACTCGATCACCCGCACGGGGTCGCCCGCGAAGGGCCTGACCGCGCTGCGCGCCATCCGCTCCTTCTGGCAGCCGACCGAGCTGCCCACGCCGCCGCACCGCCCGCTCGACGCGTATCGGGCGAACTACCGCCACGTCCTGGGCTGGGCGCTGCGCGCCTGCTGGCGCGCGCGCGACCTCCGGGCCTACCGGGAGGCGCTCGCTCTCGGACGAGACATCCTGCCGCGCCGGACGGATCGCCTGCGCGCCGCCGCACCGCGCTGGGTGCAGGCCGGCGCGCGGCGGGTCACCGGAGTGGTGGCCGGCCGAGGCTGATCACGCGGCCGCGCCGGACGGCGCCGCGAGCCGGGCGCGCAGTTCCCGGCCGAGCTCGTCGTCGCGACGCGGCGGCGTCGGGCGCCACGATGCCGACCGCAGCGCGGCGAGCCAGCCCCATCCGACGCCCACGACGGTGACTCCGAGGCGCTTCGCCCGCGCGCCGACGCCGCCCGCGCGGCCGACGGCCCGGAACTGCGTGCGCACCCACCGGCGCAGGAGCGGGGAACGGAGCCCGTCGTGCCGGGCGAGGAGCACCATGTGGTTCCGCCGCCCGTAGAGCTTGTAGCGCGTGTCGAAGCGGGCGCCGCGGACGTGCGGTGCCGGGAGGTGGTCGACCGCGGCATCCGGTGCGAAGATCACCCGGCCGCCGATCGCCCCGACGCGGAGGAAGATATCGGTGTCCTCGCGCAGCGCCGTGCCGGGGTAGTCGTCACGGAAGCCGCCGAGCTCGGCGAGCACCGACCGTCGGAACGACATGTTCGCCCCGATGCCGTGGTCGACGACCTGGGGCCCGTCGGGCGCCGACGCGAAGCCGTCGGTCAGGGTCCCGTCGTCGAGGAGCCGGCCGACCGGCTTGCCGTAGTGCTCCTCGCCCTCGATGCCGTTGCACGTCCGGCCCGACACGGCGGCGACCGACGGATCGTCGAATGCGGCGAGCAGCGCAGGCTCCCAGCCCGGCCGCAGCACGACGTCGTCGTCGAGGAAGCTCACGATCGCGCCGCCGGCATGCCGGAGCGCCTCGTTCCGCGACCGCGTCATCCAGCCGGCGAGCTGCGGGGCGTGCACGTAGATCACCGGACGATCGGGTTCGGCGGCGAGGTCGCGACGGTCCGCCGCCGAGGCGTCGACCACCACGATCTCCGTCTCCGGCGAGAGCCCCTCCGCCAGCGAGCGGAGGCACCGCCGCAGGAAGTCCGGGCGCTCGTAGGTGACGATGCACACGCTGAGCTGGGGTGAGTCGCCCATGGTCTCCCGTTCGTCGGCCCGTCCGGGGCGATTCTATCCACGGGCACGCCCTATGCTTTCGCCCATGTCCGAGGATGCCGCTCGCGAGGCCGCACCGCCGCATCCGGCCCGCACGGCCTACGTCGTCCTCAGCCACGCGCACCCCGAGCAGGTCGAGCGGCTGGTCCGCGCCATCCTCGCGTCCAGTCCCGGGGCGTTCGTGGTCGTCGCGCACGATTCGCGCCGCGAACCTCCCCCGACATCGCCCGAGGGTGCTCGGGTCCGGGTCTTCGAGCACGGCCTCGCCACGGACTGGGGCTCCTGGGAGCTCGTCGAGGCGACGCTGCGCGCGTTCGAGCTCGCGCGCGAGGTCGCGGACGCCGAGCTGGTGGTCCTCGTCTCGGGGCAGGACTATCCCGTCCGTCCGCTGGAGGCCTGGGAGTCGGAGGTCCTGGCCACCGGGTCATGGGTGGGGCGTTCCGAGGAGCTCCGGTACACCCCGCACTGGGGCCGGCGCCGCGGCGAGGGCGCGGACGCGCTCACCCGCTACACCCACCGATGGTTCCAGACGCCGCTCGCGAGACGCCGCGTCCGTGTTCCGGGACGGCTCGGGTCCCTGCTCCGACGCCTCCGCGGCGCGGTGGCGCTCCGCATGGAGCCAGTCCTCAGCGTTCGCGTCGTGACCCGCGGCCGAGGCGTCATGTGGGGTGTCCGACGTCCCACGCCGTTCTCCGACGCCCGGCCGTGCCACCTCGGCAGCCAGTGGCTCGCGGTGCCGCGATCGCTGCTCGATCCGCTGCTCGACGAGGATCTCGCGCCCGGTTCGCGCCTGCGCCGGCTCTACCGGCACTCGGTGATCCCCGACGAGTCGGCGCTCGTCACCCCGCTGTCCTGGCGGGCCGCTCCGGCTCCGCTGCCGCCGGTGACGCACGTGACCTGGGATGTCGCACGCGACCAGCCGACCGTGCTCGGCATGCACGACCTCGACGTCCTCGTTCGCTCCGGGTCGGCGTTCGCGCGCAAGGTGGATCCGGTGGCGGGCGCCGAGTTGATGGACGAGCTCGACCGACGGACCCGGCCGGCCCGATGACGGCCGTCGGATAGGTTGGCAGCGTGCTCGCCTTCATCACCTCGCTGCGGCACCCACGCAACAGCACCGACTATGCGGGCGTCGAACGGCTGCTGCTCGACTCGCTCCATTCGGTCATGCGCCAGCACCACCCCGACTTCAGCGTCTGGGTCGTCGGCAACCGCCGCCCGGAGCAGCTTCCCGATGCGGTGAACTGGGTGGGTGTCGACTTCCCCGCCCCGAGCGAGGTCCGGGGCCCGATCACCGGTCGCGAAGCCGTGCTGCTCGACAAGGGCACGAAGCTCGCCGTCGGCCTCCTCGCGGCACGAGCCAGCGCCCCCGACCACGTGATGCTGTTCGACGCCGACGACATGGTCTCGAACCGCCTGGCCGGGTTGTCCGCCGCCGCCCCGGGCGCGGACGGCTGGCGCATCGTCGACGGGTGGCGATGGTCGAGCGAACGCCGGGCCGTCCGGCGCCAGCACGAGTTCCATCGCCATTGCGGCACGGCGTTCATCGTCCGCCCCGACCACTTCGCCCTCCCCGACGCCCTCGGCCCCGACGCCGACCAGGCCGAGTTGCAGGAGGCCTTCGGCGAGCGCCTGTTCCGCCACATCGGGTCGCACCGCCACCTCAGCGCCGACCTCGCGGCCGAGGGGCATCCGCTCGAACCGATCGGATTCACCGCGGCGCTGTACCGCGTGGGCACGGGCGAGAACCACTCGGGGGTGTCGCTCGGCGGCTTCGGGCGCCCGGTCGGGCGGGCGATGGCGGACGAGTTCGGCGTCGCCGCCACCCGGTGGACCCCGCCCGGTCTCGCGCGCTCGATCCTTCCCGGTCGACGCGCACTCGAGCGCTTCCCGGTGGTCAGGGAGCTCCGCGCCCGGTTCCCGCGCGGCAGCGCCTCGGCGCCGCGGAGCTGATCAGTTCAGCTCGCCGAGCTCGACCAGCCGGGCGAAGTCCGGGCTCGCCGCCCGGACCTCGTCGAACGTGCCCTCGGTCTCGACCCGGCCGTCCTTGAGGAAGACCAGGGTGTCCGAGCGGCGAACGGTCGAGAGCCGGTGCGCGACGATGATGATCGTCAGCGTGCCCTTGAGCGCAGCGAGGGTGTTCGCGATCTCGTGCTCGGTCACGTTGTCGAGCGCAGACGTGGCCTCGTCGAGGACGAGGATGCGGGGGCGCCGGTACAGCGCGCGGGCCAGGCCGATGCGCTGGCGCTGCCCGCCGGAGAGCCGCACGCCGCGTTCGCCGACGAACGTCCCGAGCCCCTCGGGCAGCTCGGCGACGAGCCCCTCGAGCTCGGCCATCCGGATCACCTCGCGAACGCGGTCGAGGTCGATCTCGTCCGAAGGCACGCCGAACGCGACGTTCGTCGCCAGCGTGTCGTTCAGCAGGAAGACGTCCTGCGGCACGACGCCGAGGCCCGCGTACCAGCCCGCGAGGTCGTCGGCGATCGATCGGCCGCCGATGAGGACCTCGCCCTCCGTCGGGTTCAGCAGTCCGAGCACGATGTCGAGCAGCGTGCTCTTGCCCGCACCGCTCGAGCCGACGAAGGCCGTGGTCCGGTTCTCCCGGATGTCGAGGGCGATGTTGCGGAGCACGTACTCGTCGGAATCGGGGTACCGGAAGCTGAGGTCGCGGAGCACGATGTCGCCGTCGAACGGCCGGTCGCCGCGAGGGCGCTCGTCGTGCACGCCCCCGGCGTCGAGCTCCTCGACCGCCTTCGAGACGATGTCGAGCCCGGCGCGACCGGTGCGGATGGTGGCGAGGCCGGCCGCGATGCGATTCATGCCGGGGAGCGCGCGCAACGAGGCCGCGGCGAAGACGCCGAGCACGACCAGCGCCTCCTCGGGGGTGCCGGTCGTGAACAGGATCACCGAGATCCCGAGGATCGCGACGATGAATCCGATCTCGAGCAGGTACCGCGGCGCGTCGGAGAGGATGCCCATGACCCGCGATGCCCTGGCGCGCCGCATGCGCGCCTCGCGGAAGCCGTCGATGAACGCGTTCGCGCTCGAGGTGAGCCGAGCCTCGCGGAACCCGTCGAGGCCAGGAAGGAGGAACTGCCAGGCCTGCAGACCCGCCGCGGCGACCTCCTCGCCGATGCGGTACTGACGGCGGCGGAGCAGCATCTGGACGCCGAAGACGAGCACGCCGAACAGGACGACCGCGAAGAGGGTGACCGAGACCGAGGTGAGCAGGAGCACCACGATGATGCCGCCGAGCACGACCACGTCGGAGACGATGCTGACCGCGCTCAGCAGCACGCTCGCCGACTGGATCGTCGCGTCGTTGATGTTGCGGTACACCTCGCTCAGCCGGCGCGAGCGATGGTCGGCGTAGGGCGCGAGGGCGTAGCGGCGCGCGAGCTCGGCCGACGAGAGCGCGGAGATCCGCGTGGTGCGTCCGAGCAGCCACCAGCGGAACGCCAGGGCGCCGATGCTCTTCACGAGGAAGACCGCGGTGATCAGGGCGGCGACCACCGGGATGAGCGTCGACAGCTCGGTGGTGCCGAGCACGTCGGAGATCCACTGCACGAACCAGTTGGAGGTGTCGCCGGTGAACAACTGGGTGAGCGGCACCATCGCCGCGACGCCGATGGTGTCGAGCGTCGCCAGGGCCAGCGATGCGCCGATGGCGCCCAGGACCCAGGCCCTCGGCGCGGCACCGGCCATGTCGAGCATCATGCGCAACTGCGCGGTCAGGGTCCGCTCGCGTGCGACTCGTGCCATTCGGTTCCCTCCGCACCTCGCCCTGGGGTGGGTGCGGGCGGGCCTCCCGGAATCATAGCCGCGGCCCGGCCGGACCCGATGCGGCGAACGGGTCAGGCACGCTCCGCGACGAGCAGCCCGCGGGCGACGAGTTCCGCCACGAAGCGCTCGACCTCACCGCGGATGACCTCGGGTTCCGCTCCCGTCGCCTCCGCCACGCGCTCGACGAGCGTCTCGGCCGGGCCGCCGACCGCCTCGAGCCAGATCAGGCCGGCGACCCCGTCGAGCACCGCGATGGGCCCGTCGGGCAGGGTCGCCGCGTACAGTTCGCCGCCGTACTCGAGCACGCCCACCGCGTCGCCCGTACGATACCCGCCCATCAGCGCATCACCCGCCTGCGGCGCGTCGGGCGCACAATAGCCCGCGCGGCCTCGCCGACCGCGCTGACCGGCCGTCGGAGGAACTCGAGCACGACGTCGCGCCGCGTGGGGCGACGTCCGAGCCGGTGCCCGAGGTGCTCGACGTTCACCAGCGGTGCACGCAGCGCGATGCGCAGCCCCTCGCGCGCGCTCGTCGCCGCCCGGATGCGAGCCCACCACTCCCGGGTGCGCGAGCCTCCCTCGGACGAGACCTTCCACAGCAGGTAGTCGCGCTCGTGCCGGTGACGCTCGAGTCCCCCGGTGGCGGCGGCGAAGGCGACCTCGGCATTCAGCCGCTCGACCAGGGCGCGCCGACGCGCGCGGGTGGCCTCATCCGCCTGCTCCCAGGCCGTCTGCACGTCGCCGCGCATGCCCGGTGCCGACCTCGCCGCGTTCAGCACGAGGAGCACGGCGTGGGCGTCGACCTCGGGCACCGGGCAGGCGACGCCGCCGATCTCGACCTGGCGGCGATCCGCCCAGAAGAGGTCGAAGGCCGCCTCGGGCGCGAGCCGGATGCCGGGGAAGTACCGGTGGATGTCGATGAACCCCCAGGCGTGGTGCAGGTAGGTCTGCGCGTGGCCGAACGGCGAACCGTGCTCGAACGTGCTGTAGAGCTCCCACCCGTGGGTGCGGAGCGCCGCATCGATCCGATCGACGTGGTCCGGCCGGACCAGGACGTCGACGTCGCTCGCGACGTGGTCCGCCGAACGGATCGACGGGTCGGCGGCCGCGCCCTTGATGTGCAGCAACTCGACGCCGGTGGCGTCCGCGACGTGCTGGACCGCGGCGTGCCCGAATCGGAGGCGCACGGGACGGGGCACCTGGACCTCGGCCTCGCTCACGCCCATCGCACCGCCTCGCCGATCACTGTAGCGATCCGCTCGACGTGGGCGTCGCGGCGAAACGCGGCGGCCCACGACCTCGCCCCCTCGGGATCGAGCGAGCGGGCGACCCGGATCGCGTCGGCCAGGTCGCCGGCCGTGGCGGATGCCGCCTGGGCACCGCTCACCCCCGGGCGCACCGTCTCGAGGTAGCCGCCCGCCGCGATGGTCGCCGCCGGCGTCCCCTCGAGCGCCGCCTCGAGCACGGTCAGCCCGAAGTCCTCGCGCCCCGCCCCGATGACGACGACTGCCTCGCGATAGAGCCAGCAGAGCTCGGCGTCACCGACCCGGCCGAGCCCGTGCACCCCGGACTCCGGCGCATCGAGGGCCTCCGAGCCGGAGCCGACCACGACGATCGCGAGCCCGGCGAGGCCGGCCGCGTCCACGGCGAGCGCGACGTTCTTGTAGCCGCGATCGCGTGCGACCACGATGGCGAAGGCCGCCGGAAGCTCACGGTCGGGCGCGATCGCGGTCGTCGAGACCGGCTCGACCGGCGGGTGCACGACGACGGACTCGAGGCCGTACGCGGCGCGGATCCGTTCGCGCGTCACCGCGGAGTTCGCGATGATCGCGGTCGCCCGCGACATCGCCTCGGCATCGCCGCGCCGGAGGACCGGCGTGCTCGCGGCGAGGCCGGCTCGCCGAAACGCGCTGAGCCGGAGCCGGTAGTCGTCCGCCGCGTAGAGCCATCGGGCGGGGCTGTGCACGTAGACGACGTGCGGCATCTCGTAGTGGAAGCGGTGCGCCCAGCCGCTGGAGGACGCGAGCGCGACGTCGCCGCCCGAGACCCTCGTGCGCGCCGCGATGGCCGGCAGCGCCGGGAGCATCCGCTCGACCTGGCCGGCGAGCGCACCCGGGATGGCGGCCTGCACGTCGACCCCGCCGAAGGCGTCGAACGTCGTCTCGGGCCGGTACGCCAAGGTCACCACGCGATGCGCGTCGAAGCCCGCGACCCACTCGGCGACGACCCTTTCGGCGCCGCCGACCTGCACGAGGTAGTCGTGCGCGAGGACGATGTCGGTCACGGCACCTCCCGGCGTCCGCGCACGATCCGTACGGCGCCGCGGGACGCCGTGCGGGCCGCACGGCCCGCGCCGGCGACGGCGGCCCGTCCCCGCGCTCGCACGCGCCACGCCTTCGGGATGCCGACGCGCTCGTCGTAGAGCTCGATCACGCCCCGCGTGCTCGGCTGCGACCGCGGCTGCAGCGCGCGGTCGAGCGCCTCGCGGAGCACGCGCTCCCGCCACCGGGGGTCGCTCGGGACCCGGAAGACGCCGCGGTAGCGGTCGAGTGCGCCCAGCAGGTCGAGGGTCAGGATGGTGCGCCGGCACTTCCAGCAGTTCGAGCAGTTCGTGCCGTCCACGGACTCGGTGCAGACGTCGAGCCGGTCGTACGAGTGCGGCACCTGGGCGACGAGGGCGGTCTTCTGCGCCCGGTCGAGGTCGGCCCCCGACGATCGCAGCGTGAGCGCCTCGGTCGAGAGGGCCGGGAGCAGCATCGGGTCCGCATAGGAGAGGTCGTAGACCGGGGCGATCGCCATGTCGCGGTACGGCACGGAGGAGGCGTACAGGAACAGCCGGACCCCGCCGGCGAGCAGGTGCGCGATGGCGGCGTTGCGCATGGTGTGCGTCTGCTGGAAGCCGAGCCCCGGCGCGAGGTGCAGGTCGTCGAGGTCGGAGTCCACGTCGATCAGCGGCAGGCCCATCGTGGCGGCGCCTTGGCGGATGCGGGCGAGCCGACGCCCGTGGAGTTCGCGACCCCGATCGCCGCGGCCGTGCGAGCCGACGTCGTTGTAGAGCAGGTGCGTGACGCGGAGCGCGTCCGGGACGTCGTCCGCGAAGTGGTGGCGCGCCAGCGTGGCGTAGGAGTCCACTCCGGCGGAGTACGCGGTGACCACCGCATCGCCCCTCGGCCCGGCGCGCACGGTGTCGGCGGCCTCGATGTCGATAGTCGAGAGCTCCGGACGCACGCCGCGGAGGATCACGGGCACGTCGTGGCGCAGGCTCCACAGGAGCTCGTCGGTCACGGGCCCCTCCACGAGGAGGTCGCGCCGCAGCCGCATCGCTGGCATGAGCAGCGCCAGCACGGCCGCATCCGCCCGCTCCTCGAGGAACCCGGCTGCGGAATCCGGCACCGAGAACCGGAGCCGGTCGGCGCCGTCGAGCCCGGAGAGCCGGAACGAGACGATGGTGCGCCCCTCGCGGGAGCGCACCTCCGGGGGCCCGATGACGATGGGCATGCGCGGCTAGCGGCCCGCCGAGCCGGCGTCGGTCACGCCGACATCCGCCCGGCTGAAGTTCCGGAACGAGCGCGACGCGGTCGGCCCGCGCTGCCCCTGGTAGCGCGAGGAGTACTCGGCCGAGCCATAGGGCCGTTCGCTCGGCGAGGAGAGCCGGAAGAAGCAGAGCTGGCCGATCTTCATGCCCGGCCAGAGCTTGATCGGGAGGGTCGCGACGTTCGAGAGCTCGAGGGTGACGTGGCCGGTGAAGCCGGGGTCGATGAACCCGGCCGTCGAGTGCGTGAGGAGGCCCAGGCGGCCGAGCGAGCTCTTGCCCTCGAGCCGGGCGGCGACGTCGTCGGGGAGGGTGACGCCCTCGAAGGTCGACGCGAGCACGAACTCGCCCGGGTGCAGGATGAACGGTTCGTCAGGCCGCACCTCGATCAGGTGGGTGAGCTCGGGCTGGTCCTCGGCCGGGTCGATGAAGGGGTACTTGTGGTTGTCGAACAGCCGGAAGTACCGGTCGAGTCGCACGTCGATGGACGACGGCTGCACCATCCCCGGATCGTACGGGTCGAGCCGGACGCGCCCGCGCTCGACCTCGGCCCTGATGTCGCGATCCGAGAGCAGCATGCCCTCAGCGTACCGAGGGCTCAGAGGTTCCCGACGAGGTACGCGGTCGCCCTCGCCCGCTCGGCGTCGAGCACTCGGTTCACCCGCGCCCAATCCGGCGCGAAGACCCGGTCGTCGATGCCCTCCGCGGTGGCCCCGGCGGCGATGTCGGCCCGGTGGTGCTCGAGGCCGAAGACGCCGAGCAGCGAGTCGAACCGCGCCGCCCCTCGCCTCGCGTTCGCATGCACGAGGAAGGGCCGGTTGAAGAGGATCGAGAAGACGCAGCCGTGGTACGAGTCGGTCACGACGAAGTCGGCCGAGGCGAGGCTCGCGAGCCAGCGTTCGACGGACGGACGGTCGAACCGGGCGCGATCCGCCGCGTACGCCGCGTACGAGGCCGGCGAGGCGGTCGGCAGCAACTCCATCGTCGGGGCGCCGACCCGGTCGGCGATCGCCCGCTCCGCGCGCAGCATCTCGTCGGTCGCGTCGAGCCGGTAGACGAGGGTCCGTCCGGCCGCCGGCGCCGGATCCGTCCCGGTCCCGGCGACGAGTCCGCGGTAGTGCTCCGGCGTGAGGAGCATCGTCGGGTCGAGGTGACGCTCGGCGTGCACGCCGAACTCCTCCGCGCAGATCCGGATGCCGGACGCCTCGCGCACCGAGACGGCGTCGAACCGTCGGATCAACTCGGTGGCGCGCGTGCGCTCCTCGTCGCTGTACTCGTCGATGTCGTCGCGGCCGAAGGATGCCGCGTACGAGATGCGCCGCGGCCGCGGGCCGTGGAACTCCTCGATCACCTCGAGGTACTCCTCCGGGATCTCGGCGTACGCGGCGCGCCAGACCTGGTCGCTCCCGACCACGAACGTGTCGAAGCGACGAGCGAGTCGTGCGCGCCCGCGCGGGGTGTCGGCACGCTCGACCGCGGACGAGGTCGAGAGATGGCGCCGGAGGAAGCGCTGCTGGGGGGCGAGGACCTCGCGCGGCGCCCGCCAGCGCCAGTCCGCACGCGCGGGCAGCAGCATCCGCATCGCACGCCGGACGGCCCAGATGCGGTGCAGGAGCCGGCGCCGCAGCGGGATGGGATCGCCGGTGTCGACGAACGCCCGGTGCCCGAGGTCTCGGATGGCGCGCTGCAGGGCGTAGGCCTGGACGATGCCGCCGTAGTTCGTGTGGAGGGGCAGCGTCTTGATCAGTACCCTGCGAGACACGGGACGACGGTACCAGCGGCCCGGTGGACAGGGGGGCGCATGACGCACGGCATCGAGCAGGTCGTCGACCGCGGCATGTGCATCGGATGCGGCGCCTGCTCGGTGCGGACCTCTGGCGCGATCCCCGTCACGACCGGGCGACGGGGGTCTATGGGGCCGCCCTCGACGGCGTCGACCCCGCCGCGGTGCGCGCCGCCAGTCGGGTGTGCCCGTTCTCGGACGAGGCGCGGAACGAGGACGAGCTCACCCGCGAGCGCTTCCCGGACCTGCCCACGGACGGCCGGCTCGGCGCCCACCTCGAGATCGTCGCCGGGCGGCGCGCGTCGGAGGCGGAGGTGGTCGGAAGCAGCTCGGGCGGCCTCACCTCGCTCGTGCTCGAGGAACTGCTGCGTGCCGGACTCGTCGACGGCGTGCTGCACGTCGGCCGGACGGCCGGCGACCCCCGGTTCTCGTACACGGTCTCGACCTCGCCCGAGGAGATCGAGGCGAACCGCAAGTCGATGTACTCCGCGACGACGCTCGCCGACGTGGTCGCCGCCATCCGCGGTGACGGGCGCACGTACGCGGTCGTCGGCGTGCCGTGCTTCATCAAGGCGCTGCGCCTGCTCGCGGGCGAGATGCCCGACCTCGACGCGCAGTTCGGGGTGTACGTCGGCCTGGTCTGCGGCCACCTCAAGTCCACCTTCTTCGCCGAGTCGCTCGGCTGGCAGGCGGGCGTCCCGCCGACCGAGCTCGAGCGCATCGACTTCCGGGTGAAGAACCCCGACCGCTACGCCTGGGACTACGACTACGACGCAGTCGGTCGCGACGGCACCCACCACGTGCGACGGTCCGCGGAGACGCTCGACGGCGGGTGGGGGTTCGGCGCGTTCCAGCCGGAGGCGTGCAACTTCTGCGACGACGTCTTCGCGGAGGGCGCGGATGTCGCCTTCGCCGACGCCTGGCTGCAGCGGTACGCCGCGGACTGGCGGGGCACCAACGCGGTGGTCGTTCGGGACGAGCGTGTGCGTGCCTTGCTGCGGTCGGCCGCGGAGCGCGGCGACGTCGAGCTCGAGCCGCTGTCGGTGGAGGACGCCGCCGGAACGCAGGCCGGCGGGTTCCGCCACCGCCGGACGGGCCTGGCCGTCCGGCTCGCCGATGACGCCGCCGCCGGGCTCAGCGTTCCCGTCAAGCGCGTGACGCCCGACCGGACCGTGGTGTCGCGCCGGCGCGCGGCCGTATTGCGACAGCGACGCCGGATCTCCCGGCTCTCGCTCGACGCGTTCGCCGAGGCCCGCGAGGCGGGCGACTACGAGCGCTACGCGCGACCGATGCGCGGCGCCATCCGCCGGTACCGGCTGCTCGACGCGTGGTCGCACGGACCCGCCGCGCTGGCGCGCCACGTGCTCCGGCCGGTCGTCCGCCGGGCTCGTCGGCTGCTGCGCCGATAGGCGAGCCGCTCACGGGCTCGTTCCGGTGCGATCGGCGCGGCCGCGCTTGCTATGCTGACTGCGTCCCATCCGGACGCCTCGGCGCAGCGGATGCGATACGCCGATGTAGTTCAATGGTAGAACTTCTGCTTCCCAAGCAGACAGCGCGGGTTCGATTCCCGTCATCGGCTCTGATCGAGCCGGCTCGCCGTCCCGCTGAGGTCAGGGCTCCACCGTCAGCACATGGCGAGCGAGTTCGGGCAGCGGGTTTCCCCCGCCGGCCGCATTCGGACCCGGCGTGGTGTTCCAGTTCTCGGCGCTCTGGCTGGCGATCACGTGCGGTCCCACTTCGCCGTCCCACCAGCCGAAGAACGGGCCGCCGGACTGGCCGGGGATCACGTCGTTCTGGTGCATGATGCGGAACGAGTCGCGACCGCCGGTCGTCTCGGTGACGGTGCTGTCCATCACGCCGGGCCCGTGGTAGATCGGTCGGTCGCCGCCCGAATCACTCGGATAGCCGACATGCGCCCAGTACGCGCCGCCGTCCCAGTCGGTGGAGTAGCCGCGAGTCCCCATCCATCCGGTGAGGTCACCGAGCGGTTGATCGAGCACGCAGACCACGTAGTCGAAGGCCGCCTCCCCGGACTGGATCTGGTCGGACGGATCCGCCTGCAACCACCAGTAGATCCGGGTCGCATAGGCGAAGCCGAAGGGTTCGCTCGTGTCGAAGACCATCGGGGTGAACTTCACCCAACCGGCGGTGTTGCTCGGACCCCAATCGATGACGTGACTGGCCGTCATCATGTGACGGCGACCGATCATGACGCCGGACCCACTGCCGCCGGGTGTGTCGACCCGTCCGCAGCAGCTCCAGGGATAGGAGGTGTCCGAGAACTCGAAGCGAGTGTCGGGCACGAACACGGTGGTGGGATCGCCGCTGTCGTCCTGCTCGCCGATCGGCCGCCGCGCCCAGCGGCGTCGGTACAGGTCTTCCGGGAGATCGTCGGGCTGCGGGTGGACAGCCAGATGCGGCGGCCGGAACGCAGGCAGATCCACGTGCCCGTCCGGGCGCTCGAGCGCTTCGCCCGCATCGATCCCCTCGATCCTGGGAGGAAAGGCGTGCCGGCCCAACTCGCCGACCTCGGCGATCACATCGACCGAGCGATCGCGGCCCTCGAGCCGGTACTCGACGCCATCGACGCGATCGAAGCTCGCGAGGCGAAGGCTTGCGCGCTCTGCGAGCGGCTCGGCCTCGCGCCGCTCGACGCGGTCCCGCCATGATCTGAATTCAAGTGGAGCGTCCATGGTTCGACCCCTCGTCAGCAATGACGCGCTCCCCGATCGAGCAGGCGCAACTCACCACCCGCTGGCATGACGACCGGCTCGTCGAGAGTCGTCCCTCCTGTCTACTCGCACCCCGATGATCCGAGTAGTCCTCACTTCGGTGGACGTCGTCGATCGCGGCACGTCCGGCCCGCGCCATGATCGCCTGGACCCTCGTCGCTCCCCGGTGCAGGTGCGGGCGCGTGTCAGACTCGAGCCTCCCGTGCCCTGACCGTCTTCGCGTGAGACACGGGCCGGCGCCAGCCCGCGCGCGTCACGACCTGAGCTGCCGGGCGGCCACGAGCGTCCCGTCGACGAATCCCTCGACGCGCAGCGTCGCGCCCGCCGCGACCGGGGCTGCGATCCCGACCTCCGTGGTGCCGTCCGGGGTGACCGCGGTGGCGACCGGCCGTCCGTCGAGGTAGACGTCCACGCCCTCGATCGCGGCGGTCTCGAGCGTCAGCGTCCGCGTGCCGTTCGAGGAGAGCTCGAGCTCGGCGTCGAGCGTGCGGGGCACCCCCGCCGCCAGCAGCGCTCCCGCGGCATCCATCAGGTCGTCGTTGTCCTCGAGCACGTCGCGCGATGTGAGCCGGTGCAGGTGGTCGGGCACGACGCCGAGGTCCTCCACCGGCTGACCGAACCGGGTGCCGACGCGGAGGCAGCGTCGCAGCGAGACCCGGAACTGCGCCCCGGCGGGCAGCGGGCGCAGCGGTCCACCCACCCAGTCCTTGCGGAGGTCCTCGTGGGTGAGCACGTTCGCGCCGCCGGCGCCGGTGTTCTCGTCGACGCCGAGCACCGGGCCGATCTCGTGGTCCTGGAAGCCCGCGGCGAAGATGTCGGTCGCGCTGTAGCACAGCCCGTCGGTGACCAGAACGACCGGCCCGTGGTAGAGCTGCCCGACGCTGTTGACGACCTCCTCCGGGTACAGCGGGATCGCGCTCGAGAACGGCGCGCCCGTGGCGATGGACTCGTCGATCGACGGACGCCAGTCGCCGTAGTCCGCGACCCGCGCCGTGAGGTCGGCCGTGGCGCGCGTGTTGATGAACTGCATCGGCTCGGGGCGGATGCGCCGGGGCGTGAAGAACTGCAGCAGGAACTCGGACGCGATGACGAACCCGCCGCCATTCCCGCGCACGTCGAGGATGAGCCCGTCCCGGGGCAGCTCCTCAAGCAGGCGTGCCACCTCCTCGATGAAGGCCTCGACCTTGAAGTCCTCCATGAAGAACGTGAAGATCCGCAGGTGGCCGAAGGTGCCGTGGGCCGTGTCGACCGTGCGCGCCTTCAACTCCGGCCGCACGGTCGGGATGATCCCCGCCGCCACCTCGAGCTCCGTCGCGGGCGCCATCCCGAACGCCCCGCGAGCACCGCTTCCGCCGCGCGCGTAGCGCTGCTGCTCCTCGTCCGAGGCCGGTGCGAACAGGCGTCGCTTGACCTGCCGGCTCAGTTCGGTCTTGAGATCCAGCCCGAGGAGCTTCGTCGCCGGAGCCGCGACGCCGCTCGGGAGGCTCGCCGTCGCGTTGCCGCCGGTCACCTCGTCGGCCGACTCGAACACCCGCCATGGCAGCCGGGTCTCGTGCTCGTTCCCGGCGACGCGGTAGGTCAGGTCGACCCAGTCCTCGTCCGGCGGCAGCGACATCGCCACGGGACGGATCGTCATGTTCTCCAGGCCCCGCGCCGTGCTGGCCGCGCGGTTGCTGCCCGCCTCCCGCGCGGCGTTGCGCTCGACGGCGATGGCCATCGGCGTCCCGTTCCAGTGCGTCACCCTCGCGCCCACCACGAGGTGCGGGTCGCCCGTGAGGTGGTCGAACGTCCGCGTCACGATCCACTCGGTGGAGTCGCCGTCGACGGCCCGCTCGACGAGGATGCCGAGGAACGCGAAGCCTCGATAGGGCGCGGGCAGGATGTAGTTCGTGTGCAGGTCGCGCAGGCCGAGGAACACGCGCTGGAGCGCGGTGTGGAATTCCGGCTCGGTGAGCATCGGCGACCGGTAGCGCAGGAGCCGGAGGCTCTGGGACGGATCGACGGCGTGCATCGCCCGCTTGAGCGGGAGGTGCACGTAGAGGCCGTCGATGAGCGCCTCGGCCTGGTCGACCAGCGTCAGCCGGTCCTCGGGGGTGAGCGATCCGGCCCCCACCAGGTCGCGGAACTCGGGCATCGTGCGGACCGCCCCGAGGCCGTGCCCCGGTGCCAGTTCGGCTGTGCTGATCGACGACATGACCGCCTCCTCGGCTCGGGCCGGGGACGGGCACCGGCGTCCGGCCGCGGGGGCACGGCGGCCGGCGGCCGGACCGACGATGATCCGGCGCGTTCCTCAGGCCCGTCTTCGTCCTACTCGCCTGCCCGGACGGCGACCAGTCCTCATTTCCGCGGACCCGCGTGGATGCGCCGTGGCATCGCGATGGACCGGGTCAGGACGCGTCGCGCCCGTTCACCCCGGGGAACTGCCGGCGTCGGCGCGGAAGTTCGGTCGGCACCGCCTCGGCCGCGGCCGAGTCGAGGTCCGAACGCGCCGTGTACCACCGGTGGTACACGGCGACGAGCGGCGCCGAGGTCAGGCCGTGCAGCATGATGCTCAGCGCGACGGTGACCACGACGGTGGTGAGCACGGTCTCGGACTCGGGGACGCCGCGCTCGACCGCGATGAGCACGAACACGAGCGAGGCGAGTCCGCGCGGTCCGAACCATCCGATGAACCCGATGGTCTCGATCCTCGGCGCTCCGCCGCGGCCGACCAGGAGCGCGATCGCCACCGGCACCATGCGCACGAGGGTGAGGCTCAGGATGGCGTAGAGCACGACCTGCCAGCTGAGGTACGGCAGCGCGAGCCCGATCGCGATGGCGCCGAAGGCGATCCAGGTCACGGCCGCGAGCAGGTCGCCGGCGGCCTCGGAGAGGACGGTGACGGTGGAGCGCGCCGGGCCGGCGAGCCGGCCGAAGGCGAGGCCCGCGACGAACGCGGCGATGAACCCGCTGCCGCCGAGCTGCTCCGCGATCGCGTAGGCCAGGAGCGCCACCGCGAGCGGGAGGATCTGCCGCCAGTCCCGCGCGATCCATCCGCGCCGATCGGCCAGCCGGAACGGGATCCCGCCGAGGAGGCCGGCGACGAGGCCGGCGGTGACCCCCCAGCCGATCTGGGCCGTCATGCTGCCGGCGACCGCCGTCGTCAGGCCGGTCTCCAGCTCGGCGTTGGCGATCGACAGCGCGACCAGGAACAGCGGCACCGCGAGGCCGTCGTTGAGTCCGCTCTCGACGTCGAGGGCCTGGCGGACCCGGGCGGGGACCTTGTCGTCGGAGACGACGCGCTGGCCCAGCGCGGCATCCGTCGGCGCGAGCATCGTCGCGAGGAGGAACGCGGAGGCCAGGGCCATGCCCGGGAAGACCAGCGCGCCGATCGCGGCCCCCGCGAGGATCGTCAGCGGCAGGCCGATGAGCAGCAGGCGCGCAGGCCAGCCGAGCTGGTGGCGCAGGACCCGCAGGTCGAGCCGCGTCGCGTCGCTGAAGAGCAGCAGCACGAGGGCGATCTCGGCGACGCGCTCCGCGACCACGGTCTCGAGCGAGACGTCGAGGAGGTCGGGCGCGACCAGGCCGACCGCGAAGCCGACGACCATGAGGAAGAGCGCCGAGGTGATGCCGCGGCGATCGAGTGGGCGGGAGAGCGCGCTCCAGACGATGATCATCGCCAGCACCACGATCACCGCCAGCATGCCGACCCGCCCCCGATCGCCCGCGCGGTCGCCGTGGCGACCCCCCGGCCATGCTACGGATGCCGCGGGCGCGAGCACCACACGGCGCGCGCCGCGGCGTCGGGATCAGGCGTCGGCGATCCCGCGGAGCACCTCCAGGGCACCGGCGCGGTAGCTCTCCCAGTCCCCGCGACCTGCCCCCGGCAGTGCGCGGGTCGTCCAGTCGAGTGCGTTCGCCGCGGCGAGCGCGGCCACGTCGTCGGAGGAGGCGTCGTCCGGGCAGGCGCGCAGCAGTTCGCCGAGCGCCGCGGTCCGGCCCTCGTGGAACTTCGCGGCCGGATGCGAGCGTCCGTCCTTGGCGAGCGCGCACGAGGTGGCGGGCCCGATCGCGGCGGACCAGTCCTGCGCGGCCTCGGCACGCGCGGCGCGGACGGCCTCACGGGCGGGAACGGACCGTTCCGCCGGTTCCGATGCGGGCGCGGCGTGCCGGGATCCGACACGCCGCACCGATCGCGGACGCTCCGACCGACGCCACGGCAGCAGCAGCGGCACGGCCCGGATCAGCGGCCGAAGAGGCGCGCGAAGAAGCCCGTGGCGGGTTCGTTCTCGTGGCCCTGGCAGCGGTCGGCGCGGGCGACGCCGCGCATGACCTGGTCGACGTGCTGGCCGCAGCCGGCCCACGTCGTCTTCCCGCACTTCCGGCAGGTGACGGCTCGGCACATGGTGATCTCCTCGGGTTCGGTGGTCGGTGGGGGTGTCGGGCGGTTCGGCTCAGCGGGTGCCGTGGTCGCCGTCGCACCACTGCTCGGCGGGCACGTGGTCCTTCACGGAATCGACGTGCTGGCCGCAGCCGGCCCAGGTGGTCTTGCCGCAGGAACAGGTGACGGGGCTGCACATGGTGATGGATCTCCTCGGTGGTGTGCGTACGGTGGTCTGGTGAGGGCGTGGCCGGGTGCTCAGGCCGCGGTCGCGGGCTCGCGCACCTCGGCGTCCCGGCGCGCGGCCTCGCCGGCCTGCCACGTCAGGTAGCCGCCGTCGAGGTTCACGGCCTCGCGGCCGAGCTGGGCGAGCAGGCGCACCGCGGTGTGGCCGCGCTGGCCGACCTTGCAGTGCACGACGAGGCGACCCGCGGGCAGCTCGTCGGCGCGCTCGCGCAGCTCGTCGATCGGGATGTTGACCGAGCCGGGGATGGCGCCCTGTGCGACCTCGGCCGGCGTCCGGACGTCGACGAGGACGTCGCCGGCCTCGAGGGCGGCGTCGAGCTCGTGCCACTGGATCGACGGGGTGAGTCCCTCGGCGGCGTTCAGCGCGACGTAGCCGAGCATGTTGACCGGGTCCTTCGCCGACGAGAACTGCGGCGCGTAGGCCAGTTCGAGGTCGGCCAGCTCGGAGGCGGTGAGCCCGCCCGCCATCGCGGTCGCGATGACGTCGATGCGCTTGTCGACGCCCTCGCCGCCGACGCCCTGCGCGCCGAGGATCTCGTCGGTCTCGGCGTCGACGACGAGCTTCAGCGCCATCGTCTGCGCCCCGGGGTAGTACCCGGTGTGCGAGGCGGGGTGGGTGTGGATCACGCGCAGCTCGCGGCCGGTGCGGCGCAGCAGCTTCTCGGGCCATCCGGTCGAGGCGATCGTGAGGTCCATGACGCCGACGACGGCGGTGCCGAGGGCATCGCGGACGCGGATGTCGCGACCGGCGATGACGTCGGCCGCGAGCCGGCCGTGGCGGTTCGCCAGGCCCGCGAGGGCGACGAGGCGGGGCTCGCGGCTGATCGCGTCGACCTTCTCGACGGCGTCGCCGATGGCCCAGATGTGGGGGTCGCTGGTCCGAAGGTGGTCGTCGACCCGGATGCCGCCCCGCTCCCCGAGCTCGAGGCCGGCGGCGGCGGCCAGCGTCGTGTCGGGCCGCACGCCGATGGAGCCGAGCACGAAGTCGGCCGGGACGGTGCTGCCGTCGCTCAGGGTGGCCGCGTCCTCGGCGAGCTCGGTCACCTGCGTGCCGAGCCTGACGTCGACGCCGGCGGCGCGGAGGCGCTCGGCCACGGGCGCCGCCATCTCGGCGTCGAGCGGCGGAAGCACCTGGTCGGCGAGTTCGACCAGCGTGACCCGGAGGCCGCGGTGCACGAGGTTCTCGACCATCTCGACGCCGATGAAGCCGGCGCCGATCACGAGCGCGGTGCGCGGCGCGACCTCGAGCTCGCCCATCGCGCGGTCGACATCGTCGATGTCGCGCAGCGTGAGCATGCGGTCGCCGCCCGGGATCGGGGGACGGACGGGAGTGGCACCGGGCGAGAGCACGAGTGCGTCGTAGGCCTCGACGACCTCCTCCCCCGTGACCAGGTCGCGGACCAGGACGGTCTTCGCGGCGCGGTCGATGGAGACGGCCTCGGTGCGCACCCGGACGTCGAGGTTGAACCGGCTGCCGAGCGACGCGGGGGTCTGGAGCAGGAGGCTGGAGCGCTCCTCGATGACGCCGCCGAGGTAGTACGGCAGGCCGCAGTTGGCGAACGAGACGTGGCCGCCCCGCTCGAGCACGATGATGCTGGCCTGCTCGTCGAGCCGACGGAGGCGCGTCGCGGCGGACATGCCGCCTGCGACGCCGCCGATGATGAGGTACCGCTTCGAGGTCATGACCCGAGGATATCAATACCCCCGGGGTATCGTCAAAATACCCCTCAGGTATCACTCAGCCGAGTGATCCCGGAGACGGCGACGGGCCCCCGCCGTCTCCGGCGAGGGCCCGTCGTGCGGGGGCGGGAGGTCAGTCCTTGCCGCCGGTCGGGCGGTCGTCGGCGTTCGACGCCTGGTCGCCGGCACCCTCCGGAGCACCTTTGCCCTCGGGCGCGCCGGCGCCCTCGGAGGCCTCGTCGCCCGTCCCGATGCCGTGCCCGGCGTTCTCCTCGGCGGTCTCGAGGCCCTGCTCGGCGTGCTCGTCAGCGTGCTCGACGGCCACCTCGAGGCCTGAGCCGGCCTGCTCCTCGGCGTGCTCGAGGCCGGTCGTGCGCTCGCCCTCGTCGGCGATCTCCTCGGTCTCCGCCACGTCGGCCACGTCGGCCGCGTCGGTGCCGGTCATCTCCTCGAACACGACCTGCGCCGGCTCGGGCAGGACGCCCGCCGCACCGGCCGCACCGGCACCCGTCGCGCCGACCGCCAGGGCCGCGCTCGCACCGATCGCGATCTTCGTCGCCAGGCCGAGGCCCGCGAACCACTCCGTCACCACTCGTCGTCTCCTCGCCGACGGCGCGGGGGTGGGCGCCGTCGCATCCGGGTCATCTGCAGGGACGAACCCGACCGCCGACACCAGGTCGAGGTCGAGCCGGGATGCCACCGCCGCCGAAGGCCGCGGTGGCATCCCGGATGAGGAAGAGGTCCGGAGCTCCGCGACGGCGTCGGCGAGGGGGGAGAGCTCGGTGCGGGCGTGGGGGGAACGCCCGCGGAGCAGCGCCTCCGCGTCGTGGTCGGTGATCCGGTGTGTCCTCATCTCACTCCCTGCCATCGACGGAGACGCCGCGAGGGGTACGGCCCGACGCGATTCTCTTCCGCAGCGTCTCGAGTGCGCGTCGCTGCAGCGCCTTGACCGCCCCCGGACGCTTGCCCAGGACGGCCGCCACCTGGTCGACGGTGAGGTCGACGATGATGCGCAGCACCATGACGTCGCGCTGGTCGGGCGAGAGTCCCTCGAGCAGCCGTCGGGCGCCGTCGTCGCCCAGCCGCGTCATCGCCTCCTGCTCGGCGCTCGCGACCCGGCGCCCGTCGAGCTCCGGTCGCCACTCCTCGGCCTCCCCGCGCCGTCCGCGGCGCCGCAGCTCGTCGGTGAGCCGGCGATACGCGATCGTGAACACGAACGCCCGGAACTCGGGTTCGCCGCCGTCGAATTCGGGCAGGCGGTCGAAGACCGCGAGGAACACCTCGCTCGTCAGGTCGTCGGGTTCACGCGACCCCCTCGCGCGCAGGAACGCCGCGACCGCCGGGGCGTACTCGTTCCACAGCCGCGTGTTCGCCCAGCGAGCCCCCGCCTGCGCCGCGAGCAGCACGGTCCCGAACTCCCCGGCGAGCGCCGCGGCGGGCACGCGAGACGACGACTCCGTGCGGAGGGCGGGGCGGGCGAGCGCGCCGTCGGGGTCGGCCACCCGCACGAGTGTAGGTCAGGGGCCCGCGCGACGACGTCTCCGTCCACACACCGGCACGGTCGCGATCGCCTCCGCCGCTCACCGAGCGCGCCGCGACCCCGTCCGGCGCATCGTCACGGCGAGGTAGCCGCCCAGCGAGCCGATGACGCCGAGCCCGGTGCCGACCATGACGCCCTCCCACGACCGCCATCGGCGCTCGCTCGCGACCAGGCTGCCGACGCCGGTGATGAACGCGGCGCTGATCATCCCGGCCACGAGGCGATTCCCGATCCGCTCCGCCCTGCCCATCAGCGGCTCCAGTTCCGCCGCGCGGAGGTGCACCTGGATGCCGCCCTCATCTGCGTGCTCGAGCAGCCGCCGGAGTGTTCCCGGCATGTCGAGCGCCAGCTCGCCGAGGTCGGCGGTCGCCCGCGCGATGCGCGTGGCGAGCACGATCGCGCTCAGTCGCTCGCGCGCCAGTCGCTGCGCGTACGGGCGCAGGGTCTCGCCGAGCCGGAACTCCGGGTCGAGTCGCAGGGCGAGGCCCTCGATGACCAGCAGCGCCTTGAACAGGAGTGCCATCTCCCGCGGCAGCCGAAGCCGATGCCGGCGCAGGATGCCGAAGAGCTCGGCGATCATGCGGGCGAACGGCGTGTCGCGGAGCGAATCGAGCCGGTACCGCGAGAGGAAGTCGGAGAGGTCGTCCTGCAGGAGCTCGCGGTCGACGCCCGCGGAGGTCGGCGACAGGTCGATCAGCGCCGACGCGAGTCGCTCCGGGTCGCCGCGCACGAGCGCGACGAAGAGCGCGCCGAGGTGGTCGCGCAGCGACGCGTCGATCTCGCCGACCATGCCGAAGTCGATCAGCGCGATCGTGCCGTCGGGCTCGACGAAGAGGTTGCCGGGGTGCGGGTCCGCGTGGAAGAAGCGATCCTCGAACGTCATCTTGAGGACGATCTCGGCCCCGCGGCGCGCGACCCGCTTCCGGTCGACGCCGGCCGCATCGAGCGCCGCCGCGTCGCCGACGTTGAGTCCCGTCATGCGCTCGAGGGTGAGCACGCGCGAGGTCGTGTAGTCCCAGTACACGCGCGGGATGGCGACATCCGGCTCGAACGCGAAGTCCTCGGCGAACCGCTCGGCGTTCCGGCCCTCCTGCAGGTAGTCGAGCTCGGCGAGCAGTGTCTGCCCGAACTCCTCGGCGAGCCCGCGCGCGTCGTGGTCCCGGGCGAGGCTCCACGTCCGGCTCGCCCGCTCGGCGAGGTTGCGCAGGATCTCGAGGTCCTGCTGCACCTGCGCGACGGCGCCGGGCCGGCGCACCTTGACGACGACGCGGGTCCCGTCGTCGAGCCTCGCCGCATGCGCCTGGCCGATCGAAGCAGAGGCCAGCGGCACGTCCTCGAAGTCGGCGAACAGCTCGTCGGCGTCCGCGCCGAGCTCGCTCCGGATCACGGCCCGCACGTGCTCGACCGGCACGGGCGGCGCGGCGTCCTGCAACTTCGCGAGCTCGTCGGCGTACGCCGGCGGCACCAGGTCGGAGCGCGTGGAGAGCAGCTGCCCGAGCTTGATGAACGTCGGTCCGAGTTCCTCGAACGCGAGCCTCAGGTGCTCGGGCGGCGCGACGATGCCGCCGGAAGCGCGCTCGTCGCCCGGTGCCGCACGGCGGAGCCCGGGACGGCGGCCCGCCCCGACCACCCCGGCGAGCAGGCCGAGGCCGTGCCGGCGCAGGACCGTCGCGATCTCGCGGTACCGCGCGCGGTGCCGCGAGTCGGTCGATCCGCTGCTCAGAACTTCGACCCCAGCGCCTTCGCCTTGATCGCCTCGAACTCGCCGTCGGTGATGACGCCCTGCTCGCGCAGCGCCTGCGCCTTCGCGATCTCCTCGGCGGGATTCGCGAAGGAGATCTCGCGGTACTCCTCCGCCGTGCGGTGCTCGTACTCGACCTGCTTGCGCTGCGATCGCTCCGCCATGCCCTGGCCGCGCGCGATGAGGTACACGAGTCCGGTGATCCACGGCAGGAAGACGAGGAAGATGAGCCAGACGGCCTTCCACCAGCCGTTCAGCGAGTGGTCGCGGAAGATGTCGATCACGATGAAGATCAGGACCATCAGGTACGCGATGTAGGCGAAGGTCCAGAAGAAGAACCAGATCCAGTTCCAGAGGTCCACGGGCAATCCCTTCGTCGGGCGTCGCTGACGCCTCACACGGTACCCGGGACGACCCTGCCGGGACGGTCTTTGGTCCCGGGCCGGGATCGGCGTGTCGGCCGCAGGGATCAGACCCGGATGACGCCCATCATGCCGAGGTCCTCATGGTCGAGGATGTGGCAGTGGTAGACCGTGCGCCCGGTGATCCCCTCGAACGCGATGCGGACCACGACCCGGCCGGCGGCCGGCACCGGCACCACGTCGCGGCGGTCCACGCCCTCGACCGGCGCCCCGTCGACCTCGACCAGCTGCATGGGCCAGACGTGCAGGTGGAACGGATGGTCCATGGTGCTCGTGTTCACGATCGTCCACTCCTCGACGGCACCCGCTGCCGGCTCGAGGTCGATCCGCCCCTCCGCGAACGTGCGCCCGTCGATCGTGAACGCCATGCCCTGGCCCATCCCCCCGCCGGCGCCGCCCATCGCGAGCGTGAGGGTCCGACGGCCGGTCACCGCCTCCTCGCGCAGGTCGCGCGGTGGCGCCGTGGGCCCGGGCACCGGTGCGGCGGATGCCGCGGCATCCCCCCGCACGACGAACCGCGCGAGGTCGGCGCCGACGGTCGCGCTGCGCGGCGCACCCATCGCGCCCATGCCGCCCCGGTCGAACGGCATCGTGCGCAGCACAGCGTCCGCCCCCGCCGTCGCGTCGACCAGCACGTCGGCGCGGTTGCCGGGGAGGAGGACGAGCTCGTCGACGTCGCGTGGCGCGGCGTCGCGGCCGGCGTCGATGCCGAGCCGTCGCATCCGCTGCCCGTCCAGGCGCAGGCGCAGGTACCGCGAGGTGCAGGCGTTCACGATCCGCCACCGCTCGCGTTCCCCCGACGTGGCCACCATGGTGGGCTGCAGCTGCCCGTTCACGAGCACGAGGTCGCCCTCGCGACCGAGCATCCGGTCGAATCGGGTCGCCGTCGCGAGGTCGCCGTTCGCGTCGAACGAGATGTCGGCGATGACGAGCACCCGCTCGCGGTCGACCGGGAGGGGGTCCGGCTCCTCGACCACGATGGCGCCGTACAGGCCGGCGAACAGCTGCTCCGCGGTGGTGCCGTGGTGGTGCGGGTGGTACCAGAACACGCCGGGCGGGTGCTCGTCACCCAGCTCGTACGCGTAGTCGAACGCACCGCCGGACGGGATCATCACGAAGACGTTGTCCGAGTTCCCCTCGGGCGAGACCTCCAGGCCGTGCGTGTGCAGGTTGGTGGCGGCGTCGAGCTCGTTCCTGAGCCGGAGCGCGATGCGGTCGCCGGGACGGACCCGCAGCGTGGGACCCGGCATGCCGCCCTCGAACCCGAGCACGCGCACCGAGCGCCCGTCGATCGTCACGGTCGTCGCCGCCGCGGTGAGCTCGAGGTCGAGTCGTCCATCCGTGCTCGCACGCACCTCAGGCTCCCGGAACGTCTCCACGACGGACCCGTCGGCCGCCTCTCCGGACGGCTCCGCCCCGTCCGTCCCGACGGGTGCCGCCGGGTCCGGCCCCGAGTCGCGCGTCGAGGTCCACCACGCGAGGCCGCCCGCGCCGACGGCGACGACGCCGACCGCCGCGGCGCCCGCGGCGAGGACGGTTCGACGACTGGGGCCGGACGACGCGTCGGTCTCCGGCCGCGACCGGTCGTCCGGGTCGTCCGCACTGTGCTCGGGCATACCCCGAGGGTATCCGCGCGGCCGTCGGCGGATCCGGGACCTTCTGCCTCCCGGCCGCGCGCGTCAGTCGCCGAGGGCCGCGAACAGGTCGTAGACCATGAACGCGGGCCAGAACAGGCCCTGCACGATCGCCCAGACGTACTCCCAGAACGCATCGGCCTGCTGCCAGAAGTACACCCACGCGCCGAGGATCCCGAGTCCGTAGATCGCGCCGCCGCCCGCGACGCCCGCGTTCCCACCGCTGCTCATCCCGCACCTCCGTCCACCCGAAGGTAGGCCCCGGCGCCCGCCCGTCGGGGGCCGAACGGCCCGCCTCGGCGCGGCCCGCGCGGCGAGGCTGGTGACGGGCCGAACCGCGCCTGCACCGGATCGGCGCGGCGCCCGGCGAGGAGGGTGGACGACATGACCCGCACGTACGTCGTGACCGGATCGGCCAGCGGCATCGGGAAGGCGACGAGCGAACTGCTCGTCGAGCGCGGGCACCGCGTGGTCGGCGTGGACCTGCACGACGCCGACGTCACCGTCGACCTGTCGACTCCGACCGGACGGGCGGACCTCGTCACCGGCGTCGCCGACGCGACCGGCGGAGTCGTCGACGCCGTCATCGCCAACGCCGGGCTGGCCGCGCCGATCGCCGCGACCGCCGCGGTCAACTACTTCGGCACGTTGGCCACGCTCGAGGGCCTCCGGCCACTGCTCGCGGGATCGACCGCGCCGCGTGCCGTCGCGACGACGTCGATGGCCTCCCTCTTCCCGCCCGATGACGCCCTGCTCGACGCCTTCCTCGCCGGCGACGAACCGGCCGCGACGGCCCGTGCCCGCGAACTCGAGGCGGGGCCGCCGGAGCAGGCGAACCTCATCTACGGCACCGCGAAGCGTGCGCTCGCACGCTGGATCAGGCGAGCCGCCCCGTCCGCCGACTGGGCCGGAGCGGGCATCCCGCTCAACGCGATCGCCCCGGGCGTGGTCGAGACGCCGATGACGGCGGCGTTCACCGGGACCGAGGAGGCGCGCCGCGCCATCCTCGAGACCGTCCCGATGCCGTTGAACGGCATCTTCGGGCCTCGGGACGCCGGGTACCTGCTCGCGTGGCTGACGAGCGAGGAGAACGCGCACCTCTGCGGCCAGGTCGTCTTCATCGACGGGGGCTCGGATGCGGTCATCCGCGGCGACACGACCTGGTGAGCGTCAGCCGTCGCGACCGCCGACGGATCCGGGCGCGTCGTCCCCTCCCCCGTCGGCGTCGTCATCCCACCGCGTGCCCTCGAGGTCGCCGCGCAGCGTCCCGGTGATCTCGTCGACGGCAGCGCCGACCGTGGGCGCGATCCGGTCGGGTTCGAACCGGTCGGCGACGCCGTAGCGACGGAGGTCGTCGAGCACGGGGTCCTTCATCTCCGCGATCACGAGCCGGATGTCGCGAGCCGCGAGCCACTCGTCGAGCTCGACGAGCTCGTCGACCGCGGTCGTGTCGATGTCGGTGATCGGCTCGGCCGCGAGGATCACCGTGCCGATCTCCGACCCGGCCGCCGTCACCCGCGACCGCACGAAGTCGTCGAACAGTCCCCCGTTGGCGAAGAAGAGCGGGGCGTCCCAGCGCACGATCACGATGCCGGGGATCCGCTCGCCCTCGTCGTAGCGGGAGAGGTCGTGGTAGCCGCGGAGCCCGCGCACCCGGCCGAGCTCCGCCCGGTACGGCCGCCACGAGCGGATCACGAACGCGAGCAGGGACAGGCCGATCGTGACCGCGATGCCCGGGATCACGCCGAACGCGAAGACCCCGACGAAGGCCGCGAGCGACAGCGCGGCATCCACGCGGTCCATGCGCAGGAGGCGGATGAACCCGCGGACGTCGAGCAGCCGCACGACCGCGGTGATCACGACCGCGGCGAGCGCCGCCGTCGGCAGGAACGCGGTGACGCCCGGCGCCAGGACGATGAACGCCACGAGCAGCACCGCGCCGACCACCCCGGTGAGCTGCGACTGCGACCCGGCCTGCTCGGCCACGGGGGTCCGCGACGAGGACGCCGAGATGGGGAACCCGCCGAGCGCGCCCGCGGCGAGGTTCGCCCCGCCGATCGCGGCCATCTCGGCGCTGCCGTTCACGGTCTCGCCGCGCCGCGCCGCGAGCGAGCGCGAGAAGACGGCGGTGTCGGTGAACGCCACGAGCGCGATGCCCGCCGCGGGGAGCGCGAGGTCGAGCACGTCGCCCCACTCGAGGCCGCCGAGCGCGGGTGCCGGGAGCCCCGGCGGGAGCGCGCCGACGATGGGGATCCGGCCTTCCTGGCCCGCGAGCGCCGTGATCGCGGTCGCCGCCACGACGGCGACGAGCACGCCCGGCACCGGCGAGCGCAGCGCCGTGAGCCCCCAGATGACCACGAGCGAGCCCACCCCGAACGCGGCCACGAGCAGGTCGATCCCGCCCCCGGTGATCGCGACCCAGATCGCACCGAGCTCCTCGATCGGCGACCCCGACTCCACCTCGAACCCGAGCAGGTCGGGCACCTGCGACACCAGGACGAGCAGCGCGATCGCATTCAGGTAGCCGACCCGGATCGGCTTGGACAGCAGGTCGGTGACGAAGCCCAGCCTGAGGATGCCGCCGAGCAGCAGGATGCCGCCGACCATGAGGGCGAGCAGCCCGGCGAGCGCGACCGCGCGGTCCTGGTCGCCGACGGCGAGCGGCAGGATCGCGGCCCCGATGATCGGCACCAGGGCGGAGTCCGGTCCGAGCACCAGGACCCGGCTGGGCCCGAAGATCGCGTAGGCGAGCAGCGGGACGATCGTGGCGTACAGGCCGGTCTCGGGCGGCAGGCCGGCGACCCGGGCGTAGCCCATCCCGGCGGGGATGAGCAGTGCGGTGACCACGAGGCCCGCGCGCAGGTCGGGGATGAGCCAGTCGCGCCGGTAGTGCATCGCGGTGCGCACGCCCGGCGGCAGCCACCGTGCGAACCGCCCTCCGGCCGTCGACACGACGCGTCCCGGCCTGATCAGTCGGCCCGGGCGGCGCCGACGCCGTCGTCGGGCGCCGAGGTCGCGACGGGTCGCCAGATCGGCGGATGCGGCAGCCGGTTCTCACGGTAGAGGCGGTAGGCGAACGGTGCCCAGACGACCAGCGCCACCCCTGCGCCGACGAGGGCGCCGCCGATCGTGTCCGACAGCCAGTGCGCGCCGAGGTACATCCGGCTGAGCATCATGAGCACGGTGTACACGACCGCGGCCGCCCACACCCAGGTCCGCAGGAAGACGAGCCCGAGGGCCGTGGCGATGAGCGCCGCCGCCGAGCTGTGGCCCGAGGGGAACGAGCCGAAGTCGGGCTCCACGAGGATGTCCTCGGGACGCACCCGGCCGACCAGCACCTTCACGAGCCGGGTCACGCCCGCGCTGGCCGCGGCGGCGATGGCGAAGTACAGCGCGGCCCAGGGCCGGCGCCACAGCAGGAACGCCACCACGATGAGGATCGGGAGCACGACGTTGGAGAGCACGCCGCCACCGACGACGTTCAGCACCTGGGCGAACGCCGTCACCGCCGGCGTCCGCGCCGCAGCGAGGGCCGCAGCGAGGTCGACCTCGAACGGGAACGCCTGTCGCGACTCGGCGACGACGATCACCACGCCCATCGCCACGACGGCGACGAGTGCGATCAGGCCCGCGACGAGCCACGGCCGCCGGCTGACGCGCAGCGGCGTCGGCGCGTGCGGCCGCTTCGACGTGCCGTCGGGCTCACTCGCGCTCATCGCGCCCCCACATCTCGGGGGCGCGGTCCGCCTCGGCGATCTGCTCGGGCGAACCCACTCGGACCGTGCGCCAGGTGTCGACCGCGATCACGAGCCCGAGCACCACCAGCGAGAGGAAGATCGAGCCGAGCGCGTCCGTCGCCCAGTGGTAGCCGAGGTAGATGCGGCACGCCGCCGTGAGCAGCACGATGAACGCCGCCCCGATGAAGGCGAGCGTCGTCACGACCGGCCTCCGGTGGCGCGAGAAGACGAGGTAGGTGCCGATGAACAGGAAGTCGGCGACGCCCATGACGTGCCCGGACGGGAACGAGGACGTCGGGTCGTACCCGAACAGCATCTCGTCGGCCGGCGGGCGATCACGTGAGATCAGCGGCGCGAGCACCTGCACGACGATGACGCCGAGGATCATGCCGCCCGCGAGCAGCAGCGGCCGCCACGCGTGCTTGGCGAAGACGCCCCACGCGACGGTCGTCACGAGGATGATGATCGGCATCGCGATCGGCCCGAAGACGACCGCCAGCACGATCATGAAGGTGGTCAGCCACTGGTCGCGCCCCGATTCCAGCCAGTCCTGGACGGGGGCGTCGATCGCGGAGAGGTCGTCGGCCTCGAGGATCGAGTCGAGCACGACGAAGAACCCGGCGAGCCCGACCACGACGAGCGCGGCCGAGATGACGTAGAGGTTCCGGCGCGTGGTCGCCGACAGGTACCGCTCCTCGACGATGAACCGCTCGTGGAACCGCTTCCACCGTCCGGGTCGCTCGTCCGAGTCGTCCTGCACGGCCGCATCGGACCCGTTCGCGTCCGGTTCACCCACGATGCACCTCCTGTTCGCCGCGTGCGCGGGTCACCACAGTATGCCGCGACCGGCCCGCCCGGCTCTCGGGGTTGCGCTCCGCGTGTCAGGTGTCCCGCTCGACCGGGCCGAGGTCCTCGCGGTGGTCGTCCTCCCCGCCGGCCGGGTAGTCCCCGCGCTCGGGGCGGCGGCTCAGCGCGAGGACGCTGACCGTGAACCCGCCCCAGACGAGGAGGATCGCGATGAGCAGGAAGACGATCGCGGTGCCGGTCATGACCGACCCCCTTCCGTCGGGATGCCGGCATCAGCGCGCGCGCCCGGCTCCGGCAGCGGCGGCCACGGTCGGAACGCGTCGGGGCTTCGGCGCCACGGGATGCCGGTGAGCACGAGCGCGGCGACGATGAAGAAGAGGATCGTGCCCCAGCCCACCACGGCGAGGTACCAGTCGGGATAGCCCTCGTAGCCCTCGACCAGGAGCACCACGATCCGGGAGACGAGCATGTAGCCGAGCACCACGGGTGCGAGCACGCCCGCGAGCACCGTCCAGACGCCGCCGACCCGGAACGTCGAGACCGAGTTCAGGTGGTACCGCAGCTCGGGGCCCTTCCGGAGCACCCAGAAGGTGACGACGCCCGCGAGGATCGCCGAGGCGACGATGCCGATGTTGTTCGCCCAGTTGTCGACCGTGTCGAGCGCGATCAGGCCCGAAGTCGTCGAGAAGAGCAGCACCGAGAGCACCATCGAGACGAGACCCACCCGGGTCGCCGCCTGGCGCGGGGTCAGGCCGAACTTCTCCTGGAACCCAGCGGAGACGACCTGGAGCACCGACAGCAGCGACGTGAAGCCGGCCATGGCGAGCGAGCCGAAGAAGAGGATGCCGAAGATCGGGCCGCCGGGCATCTGCGAGACGATCGCCGGGAAGGTGATGAACGACAGCCCGACGCCGGTGAGGCCCTCGAGCTCGGCCACGTCGACGCCCTGCTGGAACGCGAAGAACCCCAGCGTCGCGAACACGCCGATGCCGGCGAGGATCTCGAACGACGAGTTCGCGAACGCGACGACCAGGCCCGGGGTCGTGAGGTTCGAGCGCCGCTTGCGGTAGGACGCGTAGGTGATCATGATCCCGAACGCGATCGAGAGCGAGAAGAAGATCTGGCTGTAGGCCGCGATCCACACGTTCGGGTCGGCCAGCGCCGAGAAGTCCGGGGTGAACAGCGCGTTGAGCCCGTCGGCCGCGCCGTCGAGGAACAGCGAGCGCACCACGAGCGCGGCGAACGCGACCACGAGCAGCGGCAGGAAGATGACGTTGATGCGCTGCACGCCGCGGGCGACGCCGAACGCGAGCACCACGACCGCGGCGCCCCAGATGAGGACCAGCGGGATGAGGACGCCGGGTACGAACTCGAGCGACAGGCTCGCCTCGCCCACCTGCAGGAAATCGCCGACGAAGAAGCCCGCGGTGTCCTCGCCCCAGCGCAGGTCGAACGAGAACACGAAGTAGCTCACCGCCCACGCGATGACGACGGTGTAGTAGAGCGCGATGACGAAGCAGATCATCACCTGGAACCACCCGAGGCTCTCGAGCCAGCGGAGCCGACCCCCGCCGAGGCGGCGGAACGCCGTGGGCGCCGCGCCGCGGAACCGGTGTCCGAGCGCGTAGTCGAGGAAGAGGATCGGGATGCCCGCGGTCAGCAGGGCCACGAGGTAGGGGATGATGAACGCGCCGCCGCCGTTCTCGTAGGCGACCCCGGGGAAGCGCCAGATGTTGCCGAGGCCCACGGCCGAGCCGATCGCCGCGAGGATGAAGCCGACCTGTCCGGTCCACAACTCGCGCGGCTGCGCCGTCGTGGCCTGACCGCCCTCGGATGTCGACATCGCGCCCCCCGGACCTCGTCGTGTCGGCCATGGCGCCCTCGCGCACGGCCCGATGCCCAGCACGCTACCAAGGCGGCGGTCCGGGCGGCAGCCTTCGGCGCGATCGACCTACTCGGAGTCGGCGGCGTCGAGGCGCCCCGAGGCCACGGCTCGCGAGAAGGCCGCGTAGTCGCGTTCGTTCTGGTCGGCGTAGTCGGCGGCGAACGCGGCGATGGCGCGGTCGAAGCGGTCCGACTTCCCGAGGTACGCCGCGATCGCCACTCGGTCGCCCGCGCGGGCGTGGGCGCGAGCGAGCGTCGCGCCGCAGATCTGGGCGTAGAGCAGCCCGGCCTTCGGCGTCATCACCTCGACGTCGGCAGCACCCTTGCCGTCGGCGAGCTGGCGCAGGTAGAAGTCGCGATCGACGCCGTCGACGCCCGTGACCCGCTGCCAGCCGAGGAAGATGTCGCTCGCCCCCTGCATGAGTCGCTGGCCGCGGACGACCCGCTCGCCGTGGTTGTCGTACCGGCTCGCGGGCAGGAACCGCTCGAGCACCGAGGCCTGCGCCTCCTTGGCCTGCAGGATGAGCGGATCGCGGTCGTCGCGGCCCCGCAGCAGGATGATCCAGGCACGGGTGCCCACGCTCCCGACGCCGACGACCTTGCGCGCCAGGTGCACGTAGTCGTACTCGGCGATCGGATGGCGCGCGAAGGGCAGCGTCGAGCGGTACTCGTGCAGCATCGCGCGCATCAGGCGCTCCTCGTCCGCCCGGGTGATGCCGGCGTCGACGAGGTCCTCGATGGGCACGATCAGCGGCGGGTCGGCGGCGATCCGCATGACGCCGTCCTCCGAGCGCACGAGCTTGCTGAACGCGCGCACGCTGTCCCGACGACGCGCCTTGGCCATCGCGGTGCGGCTGCGCTCGAGGGCCTTGCGCCCGATCCGGTTCGCCTTGCGTTCCCGGGCCAGCCACGCTCGGGCTCCTTCTGCGTCGAGGTGGTCGTACCAGGCGTCCAGCACGCGCGCCTCGGCGGACCCTCGCATCTGGGCCCGGTACGCCGAGACGCATTCGAGCACGATCCGTCGCCGGTCGTCGTCGTCGAACCCGCGGTACCGGCCGGCGATCTCGAAGCTCGCCGCGAGCCGCTTGACGTCCCACTCCCAGGGGCCGGGCAGCGTCTCGTCGAAGTCGTTGACGTCGAACACCTGGTCGCGCTCGGGCGAGGCGAAGAGACCGAAGTTCGACAGGTGCGCGTCGCCGCAGATCTGCGCGGTGATCCCCGACACCGGTGTCCGGGCGAGGTCGGCGGCCATGATGAGTGCCGCACCGCGGTAAAAGGTGAAAGGCGAGACCAGCATCCGGGCGTGCCGGATCGGCACGAGTTCGGGCACTCGGGTCGTCTCCTGCTCCTCGAGCAGCCCGATCGGGTCGGCCCGGTCCTCGGGGGGCGTCCAGCCGGCGTGCGACGATCGCGGCGCCTCGTCGCGCGCCGCGCGGCCGGCCGCCGCGCGTGCCGCGAAGTCGTGGCGAGGAGCGGGCTCGTCGAACTCGACGGTCGGTCCTCCCTCCGACGGTCGGTCGAAGCGGATGGTGGTCATGATCGTTCCCCGCTCTCCTCGGACTCGCGTTCCTCGACCTCGCGTCCCTCGACCTCGTCGGGGATGCGACGCGAGAGCAGCAGCGCCAGCAGGGCCAGGGCGATGAGCCCCACGAAGGCGACGCGCAGTGCGAGCACCTGGGCGTCGCCGTACACCGAGGCCAGCTCGGCCGCCTGGTCGTCGGTGAGCCCCGCCTGGGTGCCGATCTCCGTCACCGTCGAGGCGGGCACCAGGTCGACGCCGTGCTCGGTGGCCTCGTCGATCGCCACCTGCACGTCCTCGGGCAGGTCGCTCTCGGCGACCGTTCCGGCGAACGAGGTGGCGAGCGCACCGATCAGCATCGACCCGATGAGCGCGGTGCCGAGCGACGAGCCGAGGTTCTGGAAGACGCCCTGCAGGCCGCCGACCTCGCTCGACTGCTCGGGGCCGACGCTCGACATGTTCACGTTGCCGAGCTGCGAGGCGAGCAGGCCGAGGGCGGCGCCCGCGATGAACATGCCCGTCGTGAACGCCACCTGCCGCAGCTCCGCATCCACGGAGCCGAGCAGCAGGAACGCCGCGGCGGCGAGCACGACCTGCCCGAGGCGCACGATCCGGCGCGGCGACCACACCCTCGAGAGGCGCGTGCCGGCGAACGAGAAGAAGATGAGCGAGATCGAGAGCGGGAAGATGCGCAGGCCGGTCTGGAGCGCGTCCAGCCCGAGCGTCATCTGCAGGTACACGGGCACCATGAAGAACAGCCCCGCCGTGACGGCGTACTGCGCACCGAGCGACGAGAGGCCGCTGCGCAGTCGGCCGATCCGGAGCAGACGCACGTCGACGAAGGCCTCCCGGCCGGTCTCGAGCAGCCGGCGCTGGCGGTGCGCGAACCAGGCGAGCAGGGCGATGCCGCCGATGATCAGCCAGATCGTGAGCGAGACGCCGAGCGGCGCGAGCTCGACGCCGGCGATCACGGGCACCTGGAGCGGGACGATCCATCCCCAGGTCTTGCTCTGCAGCATCCCGAGCACGATCGCGATCAGCCCCGCCGACGAGAGCAGCACGCTGGGCACGTCGATCCGCAGCGGCACGGGCTCGTGGCGGTCGACGATGCGCCGGGAGAACAGCACGACGATGGCCATCACGACCACCTCGCCGATGAACACGTAGCGCCACGAGGCGTAGGTCGTGAGGAATCCGCCGATGAGCGGCCCCGCCGCCACCGCGGCACCCGAGGCCGCGCCGATCATCGCGTAGGCCGTGACCCGCTGCCGACCCTCGTAGTTGTCGGCGATGAGCGCGGCGATCGCCGGGATCACGAGGACCGCGCCCACGCCCTCGATCACCGACCACCCCGTGAAGAGCACCGCGATGCTCGGGCTGAGCGCGGTCGTGAGCGAGCCGACGCCGTAGATGATCGCGCCGATGACGAACGCGCGCAGGCGGCCCCACAGGTCGCCGAGCTTCGCGCCCACGAGCATGAGCGCGGCCATGGTGAGCGTGTAGAAGGTGATCGCGGCCTGCATCGCGGAGACCGAGGTGCCGAGGTCCTCGACCACCTGCGAGATCGAGACGTTCATCACGGTGCTGTCGAGGACCATGACGAACTGGGCCGCCGACAGTGCGGTCACGACGACCCATCCGGCCTCGCGCGGTCGGGCGGTCGAGGGAGCGCCGGCGGCCCCTCCGCCGGGTTCAGGCCGCGGAGCGGAAGGGCTCATGGTGGTACCCCTCTCGGTCGAGGATCGCGATCGTGGACTCGGGCACCTCGATGAAGGCCCCCGGGAGGTCGTTCAGCGGCTCGGAGACCACGACGTGCGCGTGGTCTCCGAACTGCGCGAGGCGTTCGGCCTCGGGGTACATCTCCCGGATGGTGGGGATGTCGGCCGAGTGGAAGAGCGTGCGGGACCGCCCCTGCGAGGAGTACCGCAGCGCCCAGACGGTGGCACCGTCGGCGACGGCGATCGTCCCCTGCATCGGGAAGAGGATGCCCTGCTCGCGTCCCACGCGCTCGACGTGGTCGATCGCGGCGGTGAGGCCCTTCACGGGATCGTCGACGAGGCCGAAGGTGAGCGCGAGGTGGAACAGCACCTCCGAGTCGGTCGTGCCGAGCACGTGCGGGTAGAGCGAGGGGTCGATCGCGAAGGCGAGCTCGCGTCGGACCTTCCCGAACTCGGCGAGGAATCCGTTGTGCATGAACAGCCAGTTCTCCCAGCGGAACGGATGGCAGTTGGTGCGCTGGATCGGCGGGCCGGCGGCCGCCCGCACATGGCTGAGGAACAGCGGGCTCTCGATCGACCGGGAGAGCTCCCGCAGGTTCTCGTCGTTCCACGCGGGCTCGATGCTCCGGAAGACCGCGGGCACGGACCCCGCCACCGACCCCACCGGGTACCAGCCGATGCCGAAGCCGTCGCCGTTGACGGTCTCGGCACCGAGCGGCGAGTCCAGCGACTGCGCCACGAGCGAGTGGGTGGCATCGAGGATGACCGCGGACGTGCGCAGCGGCTCACCCGAGTAGGCCAACCAGCGGCACATGCGGCCCCTTTCCGGGCCGCGGCAGGGCCGCGGCCACACCGCGAGTCTGCCGTCGTCCCGACCGAGGCTCCGGGCCCTTGGTCACCCGTCGGAGGCGGGCTCCTCCGGCGGCGGGCACGGCGCGGCCGCCGCCATCCGCTCCCGGGCCTGGTCGAGCGACCAGGGAAGCTCCACCAGCGGGAGCTCGCGGCCCTCGACGGGTGCCGCCTTCGCGGCGATCGACGCGAGCGCGAAGGCCGTCTCGCGCACCATCCGCTCCCCGCCGGCCGAGTTGTTCAGCGCCACGACGACCGTGAGGCCGGTGGTCGGGTCGGTGAACATGGCCGCGAGCGCGCCCATCGACTCGCCCGACGTGCCGCGCAGCGGTCCGTACTCGCGCGCTCCGATTCCCTGGGCCTGCCACCCCGGTGCATCGCCGCCCAACGGGATGGGCGTCCATGCCGTCCGCGCCGTGCTCTCCTCGAGGAGCGAGCCGCTGGCGATCGCGCGGCTCAGCACCAGCGCGTCGCCGAGCGTCGTCCGCGCACCCCCTGCGGCGCCGCCGATCGAGCTCGACCGCTCGGAGACGTCGACGCGGGCGTCGCAGTTCGGTTGCCCGCCGGGCGTGAGGAACGCATAGCCGCCGAGCGCGCCCTCGTACCCGGTGCGGCGGGGCGAGGGAATGCCGGTGTCGTCCAGGCCGAGCGGTCCGAGCACGTACTGCCCCACCAGGTCGCTCCAGCTGCGGCCGGTGTGCTGCTCGAGCGCCATCGCGAGCAGGACGATGCCGGTGTCGGAGCGCCGCCAGGCCGCGCCCGGCTCGCCGGTGCGGCCTGACGCCAGCCCGCTCGCGATGAGTTCCGCCGCCGGCCACACTCGCTCCGGGTTGTCGCGGAAGTAGCGGCGCAGCGGCTCGTAGTAGTCGGCGATCCCCGACGTGTTCCGGCACAGCTGCTCGAGCGTGATGCCATCGAGCCCGGGGATCCCGCGCACGAGCGAGGACACCGGCTGGTCGAGTTCCACGACGCCGGCGTCGACCATCCGCAGCATGAGGAGGCACGTGACGGCGCCGGTGCCCGCGGCGAGCTGGAACCGGGTCTCCTCGGTGACCCCCGCGGCGCCGTCGGTGAAGTCGACCGCGCCCGCGCCGGTCGTCCACTCGCCGGCCCACGGCGCCCAGACGCCGGCCACCGCGCCGCTGGACCCGCTCAGTTCGAGCGCATCCGCGAGCGTGGCCTCCAGCTGCTCGACGACCTCGGGCGAGAAGGCGGCGTCGGCCTGGTCGTACTCGGAGGAGGGTCCGCCAGACGTCGTGCAGCTCGCCAGCCCGGCGAGGGCGAGGGTCGTCGCGACGCACGCAGCGACGAGCCGTCGAATGCGCCCTGCCCCTGCAGCCACCGTGCCCCCCGCCGTGTGTCCGCAGCGATTGTAACCCGACTCCGGCGATCGGCCGGACGGCGCTCCGCGCCGCCATCCGTGATGCGCGGCGGTCGTCGCGCCCGGTGTCCCCCGGCGACGCGGTCGCGGCGACCCGGGCAATCCGCTGCGGCTTCGGCGCCGAATCCCTCCCAGCACGGCATCCGCCGCGCGACGACACGGAAGGCATCGCCATGAAGAACTCACCCAACCGCATCGCCGCGACCGTCTTCGGCGCGGTCTACGTCCTGGTCGGGCTGCTCGGCTTCGCCGTCACCGGCGGCGTCGACCTGTTCGCGACGGAGGGCGGGCTCCTGCTCGGCGTCTTCGCCGTGAATCCGCTGCATAACATCGCGCACCTGGCCATCGGCGCGGCCCTGCTGATCGCCGGACTCGCGAACGTCGCCGCCGCACGAACCGTGAACACGATCGTCGGCGCCGCCTACCTGCTGCTCGGCGTCGTCGGCTTCTTCATCGCCGGCACGCCGGCGAACATCCTCGCGCTCAACACGCCCGACCACTTCCTCCACCTCGCCAGCGCGATCGTGCTGCTCGGCGTGGGCCTGGGCGTCGAGCGCACCACGCGTGTGGCGACGGCGTAGGGGGCCGGCCATGCGGGCACTGGCGACGATGACGCGGACCTGGCCCATGCTCGCCGCGCTCGGCGGCGGGCTCGTCCTCGCCGCGCTGGCCGCCGGTGCCGGGGGTGCACCCCGGGTCGTCCTGGCCGGGCTCGGCATCGCCGCGCTCGGCTGGGGCGTCTCGGGGCTCCGCGCCGGCCGGGTGGTGGCCCCGCGCACCACGCTGGCCGCCTCCACCGCGGCGCTCGTGGCCGGTGGCGCGGCGGTCGCGGGCGGAGGCCTGTCGGCGGTTCCCGGCCTGCCGCTCGGCGCCGCCGCCGTCTTCACCACGGCGGTCGCCGTGTCCGCCGCTTCCGCGGTGCGCTCGACGCCGCGCGAGCGCACCGCCCGGCCCCGCGCGACCGGCTCCGCACGCTCGCTCGCCGGCCTCGCCGTCGGCGCCGTGCTCGTCTCGGCGCTCGCGACCCCCGCACTCGCGGCCACCGATGCCGGGCGGCTGGCGGTTCCGCACGGCGAACTGCACGTGCGGACCGGCCACGCCCACTGACCGGGCGGCCGGGACGGCCGCGTCAGCCGTGCGCCGCGGCCTCTCCGGCGAAGAGGTTGAGCACGAGCACGCCGGCGACGATGAGCCCGATGCCGAGCAGCTTCGCCACGGTCAGCGATTCGCCGAGGAAGAGCACGCCGATCGCCACGATCGCGGCAGTCCCCACGCCCGACCAGATCGCGTAGACGATGCCGATCTCGAGTTCGCGCACGGTCAGCGCGAGCATCCAGAACGAGAACGCGTAGCCGACGAGCACGACGACGGTCCACCAGAGCCTCGTGAATCCCGCGGTGAACCCGATGAAGCTCGTCGCCGCGACCTCGGCCGCGATCGCGAGGGAGAGGAAGAGCCAGGCCACGCATGGAGTCTCGCAGATCGGACCCCGATCCCCGGCGGGCGCGGCCGCGGCCGCCTGAGCCGCGTCAGGCCGTCGCGTCGCGGGCGGGCTCGATCCCCCGGTTCGCGCCCGTCATGAAGCGCTCCACGTCACGGTCGACGATGATGTCGCGCGGGACGAGCGCGCGCGCCAGGTAGAGCCCGTCGAGCGCGGTGAGGCGGGAGAGGGCGACGTAGGTCTGCCCGGGGCTGAACACGCGCGGACCGAGGTCGACGATCGCGGTGTCGTAGCTCGCACCCTGCGACTTGTGGATCGTCACCGCCCAGGCCAGCCGCAGCGGGAACTGCGTGAACTCGGCCACGATCTCGCGCTCGAGCCGCTTCGAGGCCGCATCCCAGGTGTACCGGTACTTCTCCCACGTCGCGGGCTCGACCTCGTGCTCCTCGCCGTCGACCTCGACCCGCACCTCGCGGTCGAGCGAGGTCACCGTGCCGATCGTGCCGTTGACCCAGCGCGGCCCCTCGTTCCAGGTGCCGGTGTCGTTGCGCAGGAACATGACCTGCGCGCCGACCTTCAGCTCGAGGCGCTCGTCGGCCGGGTACCCGCGCCCGCCGAACTCGCCGTTCACCTCCGCTTCGTTCGCGAGCGAGTGGCCGGGCAGCCGGTGCAGGGCCGAGCGGTTGATGCGGTTCACGGTCTCGTTCGTGGTCGCGAGCGTGATCGCCCCCTGCTCCGGCAGCGGCCGCCGCGCGCCGACGTCGTTCAGCGCGGCCGCGATCTCGGCGGTGACCATGCCGTGGCGCACGGCGTTCAGCATGTGCTTGAACGCATCGTCGTGCTGGCGGTGCACCTCCCCGAGTTCGTAGATCCGCAGGTCCGCCTCCTGCCAGACGTTCGCGTCGAAGAACCACATCGACCGGTAGGTGTCGGCGAAGTAGCGGCGTTCGTCGCCCGACCCCGGCACGGGTGCGAGCTGGTAGGGGTCGCCGAACAGCACGACCTGCACCCCGCCGAACGGCTCGTGCGGGCGCTGGCGCGCCTGCCGGAGCGAGCGGTCCATCGCGTCCATGAGGTCGGAGTTGACCATCGACACCTCGTCCACCACGAGCGTGTCCATCGCATTCAGGATCTTGCGCACGGCGTCGTTCTGGTCGATGTCGTGGTCGGCGATGACGCCGATCGGGAGCCGGAAGAGCGAGTGGATGGTCTGGCCGCCGACGTTGAGCGCCGCGACCCCCGTCGGCGCGCAGATCACGATCTGCTTGCCGGTGTTCCAGTTCAGGTGGTTCAGCAGCGTCGACTTGCCGGTGCCGGCCCGCCCGGTCACGAACACGTGCTCTCGCGTGTGCTCGATGGCCCGGAACACCGCCTCCTGTTCGGCGGTCAGGGTGACGGTCTGCACGGGGAGCCTTCGGACGTTCGGTGGCGGAGACGGCGCGGATGCCGCACGCGGGCGTCTTCACTGTAGACCGGGTCGCCCCGCCGATCGGCCGCGAGGACGCATCCGTGGCCCCGTCACCCGCCGTCGTGGATGGGTGGGGGCGTGCGCGCACCCTGTCTAGACTTGCCGCGTGGGGAGATCGGGCCGACGAGCGGGACGCCTGTCGCCGGCCGCGATCGCGGGGTGGACGGGCCTCACCATGCTCCTGCTCGGCGCGTTCCTCGCCGCGCTCGGCGGATTGAACCAGAGCATCTACGGCGCGCCGGCCTTCGTCGAGCGCTACCTCGACGCCATCGCCCGCGACGACATCGTCGGCGCCGCGGCGACGCCGGGCGTGCAGCTCGACGAGGGCGACCTCGCCGCGGCCGGGCTGCCCGCCGACATCTCGACCGCCATGCTGCGTTCGCGGGTCGTCGACGCGGGCCCCGAGGACGTGCGGGTCATCTCGGACGAGGCCCACGAGGGCGGGCGGCACACCGTCACGGTGAGCTACCGGCTCGACGCCTCGATCGTGCAGACCGCGTTCGAGGTGCGACCGATCGAGCCGCTGTACGGACTGCTGCACCGGTGGGAGTTCGCCACGAGCCCGCTCGCCGTCATCCAGGTCACCGCCGCGCACAACCCGGTGTTCACCGTCGGGACGCTCACGCTCGACACCCGGGCCACGAAGTCCGGGGAGGAGCTGACCGCGTTCACCCAGACCGCGCCGTACCTCGCGATCGCGCCGGCCGCGTACGAGTTCGGGTACGACTCGACGCTCCTCGAGGCGATCCCCGCCCAGGTGGTCGCCGAGCCCGGCGCGGCGGCGGAGGTCACGGTCGACGCCCTGCCGACCGAGGCGTTCGCCGAGCGGGTGCAGACCAAGGTCGACGAGTACCTCGAGGACCAGTGCGCGAGCCAGCCCGTGCTGCAGCCGGCCGGCTGCCCGTTCGGCGTGGTGATCGACGACCGCGTGGTCAGCGAGCCCGTCTGGTCGATCGTCGAGTCGCCGGAGGTCACGCTCGTCCCCGGCGACACCGCGTTCGAGATGCCGCCGACCCCGGGTGTCGCCCACATCTCGGTCGAGGTCCAGTCGCTGTTCGACGGCACGTTCTCCACGCTCGAGCAGGACGAGGGGTTCACGCTCGCCCTCGACGCGAGCGTGCGACCCGACGGGTCGATCTCGATCCAGCTGCGCTGAGGCCGCTCAGCGGACGCCGTCGCGCTCGGCGAGCGCCGCGAGCCGGGCGTTGTACTCCTCGAGCTCCGCATCGCCGGTGCGCTCGGCGTGGCGGTCGCGGCGTCGGGTCTCCTTCTCGTCGGAGCGCGACCACTGCACCGCGACCGCGATCGCGAGCGCCACGGTGGGGATCTCGCCGATCGACCAGGCGATGCCGCCGCCGACCTGCTGGTCGACGAGCGCGTCGGTGCCCCATCCCATCGCGCCGTACCAGTCGGCGAGGATCAGCCCCGTGCCCATCATGATCGCGAGCCCGAAGAACGCGTGGAACGCCATCGTGCCGAGCAGCAGGAGCAGCCGGAACGGGTACGGCAGGCGATACGGCACGGGGTCGATGCCGATCAGCGACTGGACGAACAGGTAGCCGGTGATCAGGAAGTGGACGTTCATCCACTGGTGCCCGATGACGTGGTCCTCCATCGCCCACCGGAACAGCGGCGAGTAGTAGAACACCCAGAGCGAGCCGGCGAAGAGCACCGCGGCCACGATCGGGTTCGCGATCACGCCCGCGAAGCGGGAGTGCACGGCGAGCAGGATCCACTCGCGGCCGCCTCGACTGCCGTCCTTCCTCGGACGGATGGCGCGGGCCGCGAGCGTGACCGGCGCCCCGGGCACCAGCAGCACCGGCACGGCCATCGTGAGCGTCATGTGCGCGAGCATGTGGGCCGAGAACAGGTACTGCTCGTACGCGGCGACGCCGCCGCTCGTGACCCAGGCGAGCACGAGCATGCCGGAGACCCAGAGCACGACCCGGTACCAGGGCCAGCGGTCGCCGCGCCGGCGGAGGCGCACGACGCCCGCCACGTAGAAGAAGATGCCGAAGCCGCAGGCGAGCAGCCAGATGAGGTCGGGGCTCCACGACGTGAGGTAGCGCCACGCGTCGGGCGGCGGCGGCAGGAGCTCGCCCGTCAGGATCTCGGCCGGCGTGCGCGCGAGGCCGACCGAGACGTCCTCGGGCACCGGCGTCGCCGTGCGGGCGAGCGCGGCCGCCACGCCGGAGGCGATGCCCATGAACGCGAGTTCGACGACGACGAGCAGGCGGAACATCCGGTTCGCCGCCGGGGTGGGTGCGCCCCCGGGGACCGTCTCGCGCGATATCCGCCCGATCATGACCCGGCGCTGCAGGGCGCCCAGGAGGCCGAGCGCCACGAGCGCCGCCACCTTGAGCGCGACGAGGACGCCGTACTGCGTCGCGAGCTGCTCCCAGCTGCCGATGCGCAGTGCTGCGCTCGCGTACCCGGAGATCGCGACGACGATGAACGAGACGAGTGCGACGGTGGAGTACCGCGAGAGCACGGTCACGAGGCGGTCCCCGTCGAGCGCGTGCTTGAGCAGGACGATCGTGAGCAGTCCGCCGAGCCAGGCGGCGACGAACACGAGGTGCAGGCCGAGCGCGGCGACGGCCTCGTTGTGGCCGGAGGTGCCTGCGGCGTGGCCCTGCTGCGCAAGGGGCACGAGCGACGCGACGGCGAGCACGGTCACGAACACCAGCGCCGTGTGGTTGCGGACCGCGAAGGCCAGCACGGTCACCGCCGCCGCGACGAGGGTGGTGGCGAGCCAGGCCTGGCCCAGCTCGATCGAGGTGACGAACTGCCCGAGCTGCTGGCCGAAGCGGTCCGTGAACGTGACCTCGACGCCGGTGACGAGCACGAACGTGAGCACCGTGGTCGCGGCGCTCGCGACCGTCAGGACCGCCGCCGACGCCGCCGCCACGTCGAGGGCGAGGCCGAACTCCCGCCGCTGCGGCGAGAGCGCCCAGACCGCGAGCACGAGCGCCCCGATCATGCCCGCGGCGCCGAGGTTGACGAAGAGCTTCGCGATCGGCACGCCCCATCGGGCGACCGGGCCGGGGTCCTGGATCGGGTACGGGTCCGCGCCGCCGCCGTAGGCGAGGCCGGCGATCGTCGCGACGAGCGCGACGGCGACGACGACGGCAGGGCCGAGCACGCGGACGGAACGGATCACCGTAGCAGCCTAGGCGAGCCGGCTGGGAGCGATGAGCAGCGGGCGGGCCCCGACCTCACGGTCCGGAGCGGTTCTGGCGAGGGCCGTCGGCGACTGGGGACGACGAAGGGGCGCACCGGATCGACCGGGCGCCCCTTCTTCGAGTCTCGGATGCGTCTGGCGACGCCGCGGACTTACTTCGCGGCGGCCTTGAGCTTCGAGCCGGCCGTGACCTTGACCGAGTTGCCGGCGGCGATCTGGATGGTCTCACCGGTCTGCGGGTTGCGGCCCGTGCGGGCGGCGCGGTGGGTGCGCTCGACGGCGAGCCAGCCCGGGATGGACACCTTGGTGCCCGAGCCGACCGACTCGGCGAGGGTGTCGAAGAAGCCGTTGAGCACGGCGTCGACGGCCGTCTGGCTCTGGCCCGTCGACGCGGCGATCTTGGCAACGAGCTCCGACTTGTTGAGCGACTTGTCAGCCATTGAATGTCCTCCTCGGACCTTCGCTGTGGATACAGCTGTCGTGTGGAAACACGGGGAACGTCACGTTCCGATCCCCCGTAGCCGTTCAGGCCGCCTCGAATGTAGCAGAATCCCGCGGAATCACGCGGATTTCCGGGGTTTCGCGGCCCGTCGGGGCAGGGGTTGACGCGGACCGCGGCACCCACCACGCGAGACGTGACGGATGCCGCGGCAGGTCGGGGTCGGACTAGCCGATCACCCGGATGTTCGACGCCTGGAGGCCCTTGGGGCCGCGCTCGGTGTCGAACTCGACCTTCTGGTTCTCCTCCAGCGAGCGGAAGCCGCCCGACTGGATGGCGCTGAAGTGCGCGAAGACGTCGGCGCTGCCGTCGTCGGGGGCGATGAAGCCGAAGCCCTTGTCGGCGTTGAACCACTTGACGGTTCCGGTTGCCATGCTGTGTTTTCCTTCTGTGTTCATGTCACCGACGAAGATCGGCGGCGACGGCACGACCGTGGTGGTCGTGCGGGTTCGGAGGCGATATCCGCCCCCGAAGTCTGGTGCGCCCGACGGACTTCACGTCCGCCGGAATCGTTCGACCAGCGGGCAGTCGAACGGATCACGGGCCGCGAGGCCCACTCGGTTCAGATATCGGATGACGATACCGTACGATTCGGCCATCGTGGCCTCCGTGTACGGCAATCCGAGGGTTCGGCAGTGCTCGCGCACGATCTCGCGGGCCTTCGCGAGGTGCGGCCGGGGCATCGACGGGAAGAGGTGGTGCTCCACCTGGTGGTTGAGCCCGCCGTAGAGGGCGCTCGCCCACCACCCGCCGGAGATGTTGCGCGAGGTCAGGACCTGCTTGGACAGGAAGTCGAGCTTCGCGTCGGCGGGGACGATCGGCATGCCCTTGTGGTTCGGCGCGAACGAGGCGCCCATGTAGATGCCGAAGACGGCGAGCTGCACGCCCAGGAACGCGAAGGCCATGCCGAGCGGGAGCATCCAGAAGACGGCCGTGAGCAGGACCCCGAAGCGCAGGGCGATCGACCCGATCTCGATCCAGCGACCCTTCACGGGTCGTCGTTGGAGCAGGGTCCCGAAGGAGCGCACGTGCAGGTTCAGTCCTTCGAGCGTGAGCAGCGGGAAGAACAGCCAGCCCTGGCGGCGCGTCAGGGCCGCCATGAACCCGCGCTGCCGCGCGGCATCCGCCTCGACGAACGAGATCGTGTCGAACTCGATGTCGGGGTCCTTGCCGATCCTGTTCGGATTGGCATGGTGACGCGTGTGCTTCGTCATCCACCACGCGTAGCTGATGCCCACGATGTTCGCGAGCGTCCGCCCGAACCGGTCGTTGGCCGGGCCCGAGGCGAAGACCGCCCGGTGCGACGCCTCGTGCGCGATGAAGGCGAACTGCGTCAGGATGATGCCCAGCGCCGCCGCGATGAGCAGCTGGTACCACGAGTCCCCGAGCAGGATGAACCCGGCGATCGCGCCGGCCAGGGCCAGCGTGAGGCCGGTGACCATGAGCAGGTAGAAGACGGGCGTGCGGTTGAGCAGGCCGGACTCCCGGATGACGCGAGCCACGGCGGTGTAGCTCCCGGTCATGTCGATCGTGCTGGTGCGGGGCTTCGTTTCCCGGATGCCGCCGCGAGACGGCTCTTGGGAGAGGAGGTGTGAGGAGATGGGGTGGTCCCAGCTGGTCGTCGACTTCCCAGCCGGTTCACGCGGGCGAACGCCCACTGCAGATGTCGACAACGCTACGGCATCCGCCTTGCGAGTCGACTGGGAATCCGCCGCATGCGAGAGGGGCGCCCCGGATGACCGGGACGCCCCTCTCGGGAAGGCTCGTGGCCTACCAGCTCGACTTGGTGATGCCGGGCAGCTCGCCACGGTGCGCCATGTCGCGGAAGCGGACACGCGAGATGCCGAACTTCGTCAGCACGCCGCGGGGGCGGCCGTCGATGGCGTCGCGCGAGCGCACGCGCACGGGCGACGCGTTGCGCGGCAGCTTCTGCAGGCCGACGCGGGCGGCCTCACGGGCCTCGTCGGTCGCGTTCGGGTCGACCAGGGTCTTCTTCAGCTCGGCGCGCTTCGCGGCGTAGCGATCGACGATCACCTTGCGCTGCTCGTTGCGCGCGATCTTGCTCTTCTTGGCCATGTCTTAGCGCTCCTCTCGGAAGTCGACGTGCTTGCGCACCACGGGGTCGTACTTCTTGAGCACGAGACGGTCGGGGTTGTTGCGACGGTTCTTGCGGGTCACGTAGGTGTACCCGGTGCCGGCCGTCGAACGGAGCTTGATGATGGGACGGATGTCCTGCTGCTTCGCCATTAGAGCTTCACCCCACGTGCCTGGATGTCCTTGACGACGGCCTCGATGCCGCGGGCGTCGATCACCTTGATGCCCTTGGCGGACACGTTCAGGGTGACGTTACGACGCAGCGACGGCACGTAGTAGGTCTTCTTCTGCACGTTCGGGTCGAAGCGGCGCTTCGTCCGGCGGTGCGAGTGCGAGATGTTGTGGCCGAAGCCGGGGACGGCTCCGGTCACCTGGCACACTGCTGCCATTGGTCTTTCCTCCAATACCGAGGGGCCGGACGGCCCCTCCCAAGGTCTCTTGTCTGCAGACGAGCCCCTCCGCTCGCGCGGTAGATACAGGGGGATTCATCCACGGTCCGGGCGGTGGAAGCGCCCAGCCAAAGGGAGAGCCTACCAGACCGCGCCGGAGTGCCCGAAATCCGCGATCGGGCCCTCAGTGGTGGAACGTCTCTCCGATCCCGGGGTGGGGCATCGGCTCGGTGAGGGATTCGAGGAAGTCCGTCTCGATGCGGATGTCCGTGAGCAGGTCCTCGGCGAGGTCGCGGCTCAGCCCGTTCCGGCACACGATGCGCATGACGGTCTGGCCGGACAGTTCTCCCGAGAGCGGATAGGCGGGGACGAGCCATCCCTTCACGCGAAGCCGCTCGGACAGGTGGTAGAGCGTCCACTTGTCGGTGTGGCCCGGCTTGAGCCGCCAGGCGAAGACCGGGATGTCGCTGCCGTCGGTGATGAGCTCGAAGGCGCCGATCTTCGAGACCCCGTGCGAGAGGTAGCGGGCGACGTTCTGCGAGGCCTGCTGGATCTCGGTGTAGCCGGTGCGCCCGAGCCGGAGGAAGCGGTAGTACTGCAGCAGGACCTGCGCACCCGGTCGCGAGAAGTTGATCGCGAAGGTGGGCATCTCGCCGCCCAGGTAGCTGACCTTGAAGACGAGGTCCTCGGGCAGGGCGGCGGTGTTGCGCCACACCACCCATCCGACGCCGGGGTAGACCAGCCCGTACTTGTGGCCGGAGGTGTTGATCGAGTGCACGCGGGGCACCCGGAAGTCCCATTCGAGCGAGGGCTGGAGGAACGGCGCGATCATCGCCCCCGAGGCCCCGTCGACGTGGATCGGCACGTCGAGCCCGGTCGAGGCCTCGATCTCGTCGAGCTTCGCTGCGATCTCGGTCACGGGCTCGTAGGCCCCCGTGTACGTGACGCCCATCAACGCCACGACCCCGATCGTGTGCTCGTCGACCACGTCCTCGAGCCCCGTGCCGTCCATCATCGGGTGCTCCTCGGTCGTCGGGATGAAGCGCATCTCGACGTCGAAGTAGTTGCAGAACTTCTCCCAGCACACCTGCACCGCCGAGCTCATGACGAGGTTCGGCGTCTCGGTCGACTCGCCGGCGGCGCGGCGCGCGTGCTGCCAGCGCCGCTTCAGGGCGAGGCCGCCGAGCATGCACGCCTCGGAAGACCCGATGGTCGAGGTGCCGATCACGTCGGAGCGGTCCGGCGCGTTCCAGAGGTCGGCGAGGATCCGCCAGCAGTACTCCTCGATCGCCGCGGTCGCCGGGTACTCGTCCTTGTCGATCATGTTCTTGTCGAACGCGTCGCGGTAGAGCCGATCGGCGTGGTCGTCCATCCACGTGGTGACGAACGTCGCGAGGTTGAGCCGCGCGTTGCCGTCGAGCATGGTCTCGTCGCGGACGATGCGGTACGCCGTCTCCGGCAGCATCACGCCGTCCGGCATCGTCGTGTACCTCGCGGTCGTCGACTCGCCGGCTCGCGTGAACGTGGGCGTGAGTGCGTCGTCGTGCGCCATGGTCCCCTCCATCGCGTCGGAACGGGCGCCCCCGCGCCCGCTGCGAACGCTAGTGCGGGCCCACCGGCGCCTCAAGGGACGTTGGACGCCCCGCGCGGCGGCGCCGCGGAGACGACGGATGCCGCGGGCCCGAGGGCGCCGCGGCATCCGTGCTGATCGATGCGGGGATCAGGAGGTCAGGGAGTCGACGTACTCCTGGTTCTCGGAGATCCACTGCTCGACGATCGGCGCGTAGTCGTCCGAGTCGTTCTCGTTGAACATCGCGTTCTCGAGGGAGTACAGCAGCTCGCTGTCCATCTCGAAGCCCTGGAGCCAGCCGGAGAGCGTCGGGAAGTTCTCCTCGAAGCTCTTGCCGCCGAACGAGTGGATGCCCTCCGCGTCGCCGAGCTGGCCCTCGGGGTCCTCGAGGTCCTTGATCGGGAACGCGTCGTACGCCCAGTGCGGACGCCACAGCGTGACCGCGATGTTCTCGTCGGCGTCGGTGGCCGCGGTGAGCTCCGCGAGCATCGCCGGGGTCGACGAGGTCAGGTAGTCCATGCCCTCGAGGCCGTAGTTCGGGATGACGCTCTCGGTCGTCACGCGGTTCAGGCCCGAGCCCGGCTCGATGCCGACGAGTCGGTTGTCGAACGCGTCCGCGTTCGCGGCGAGGTCGGCGAGCGAGTCGACCGGGGCGTCCTCGTTCACCGCGATGGTGAGCTTGGCGTCCTCGTTCCAGGCGCCGAGGTCGACGAGGTCGTCGCCGTACTCGTCGATGTAGTCCTGGTGGGTGATGGGCAGCCAGGTGTCGAGGACCACGTCGTAGTCGTCGGTGGACAGGCCCGAGTAGACGGGCGCGACGTCGGCGTACTCGAGCTCGACGTCGTAGCCCTGCTCCTCGAGCACGGCCTTCCAGAGCTCGCTCGCGGCGATGCCCTCGTCCCAGCCGTTGAACACGGCGATGGTGAGATCCTTCCGGTCGCCGTTGGCGACGGTCTCGGCCTCGGCGTCGGCGCCGCCGGCGGTGCAGCCGGTGAGCGCGAGCGCCGCGGCGCCGCCGAGGGCGAGGGTGGAGAGCAGGTGACGCTTGGTCATGTGCAGGGTGTTTCCTTTCCTCCCGTGTGCTGAGGCACGGGCGTCGGGCTCCGCGCGAGGTCCGCGCGGGGGTCCCGGAGTCGGCGTCCGCCGCCTCCGGGGCATGCCGGTCGCCGCCGTCGACGTACGACGCGGCGGTGACCGGATGGTCTGGTTACTTGGAGCCGACGGGCGACTTCACGCCCGAGTGATTCAGCGCGAGGCCGGAGTCGTCGGTCTCGGCGAGGTCGGTCGCCTTCGAGGCATCCGTGATCGTGTCATCCGAGGCATCCGCACGGCGCAGTCGCGGCAGCACGCGGCGGCGGCCCGAGCCGAACGCGCCCGTGATGCGGTCGAGCACGATCGCGAGGATCACGACCGACAGGCCCGCCTCGAAGCCGAGGCCCACGTCGATGCGCGTCAGCGACTGCACGACCTCGCCGCCGAGGCCCCCGGCGCCGACCATGCCGGCGATGACGACCATGGAGAGCGAGAGCATGATGACCTGGTTGACGCCGGCCATGATGCTCGGCATCGCGAGCGGCAGCTGGATCTGGCGGAGGATGCGCCACGGCGACGAACCGAACGCCTGGCCCGCCTCGACCACCTCGCGGTCGACGCCGCGGATGCCGAGCTCGGTGAGGCGCACGCCGGGGGCCATCGCGAACACGATGGTCGCGACGATGCCCGGCACGACGCCGACCCGGAACAGGATGAGCGCCGGGATCAGGTACACGAAGGCCGGCATCGTCTGCATGAAGTCGAGGATCGGCCGGATGATGCGGCTCGCGACGTCGTTGCGGGCGGCGAGGATGCCGAGCGGGATGGCGATCACGACGGCGATCGCGCTGGAGACGAGCACGAGCGCGAGCGTGTCCATCGCGTTGTCCCACTGGTCGACGCCGACGATGACGAGCATCCCGAGGAGGGTGCCGATGGCGAGCTTCCAGCCCTTGGCGAACCAGGCCAGCGCGGCGATCACGAGGATCACGGCCCAGAACGGCGGCGTCGACAGCACGAGGTCGACGAGGTCGTAGAACCCGGCGAAGATCGCGCGGATCACGGCGAAGAGGCCGTCGAGCGCCTCGGTCAGGATGTCGATCGCGCCCTCGACGATCTCGCCGAGCGGAAGTCGGAACTCGTTCATGCGCGGCTCCCCTCGATCGCGGGCTCCGTGTCGGCGGCGAGCGCCTCCTCCAGGCCCGGCGCCGGCTCGGACTCGGCCTCCTCCGTCGAGCGCAGCGTCTCGGTGATCACGTCGATCGGCACGGTCGCCGGCGGCGTGATCGCCGGGAGCTCGCCGGTGGCGGCGGGCACGTTGCCGAGCGCGGCCAGGAGCGTGACGCGCGGCACGGCACCGAGCAGGCGGTGCCGGTCGTCGACGACGGCGAGCGGCAGCTCGTGCTCGACGGCGCTGCCGAGGAGCTCCGCCAGGGGCACGTCCGGGCCGACGGTCGCGATGTCGTCGCGGATCGCGGGCTCGAGGGTCCGCTCGCCCCGCTGCACGAGGCGGAGCACCTCGCGGTCATGCGCCACGCCGAGCAGGCGGCGGCCGGGCGCGACGACGAACACGGTCGAGGTCTGCAGGTCGCGCATGGTGCGCAGCGCCGCACGCGGGCCTGCGGAGGACGAGACGAGCGCGCGCGGCGCCTCCATGACGTTGCCGGCCGTGAGCACGCGGGCCCGGTCGACGTCCTGCACGAACTGCGCGACGTAGTCGTCGGCGGGGTCCGTGAGGATCTCCTCGGCGGTGCCGTTCTGCACGATGCGACCGTCGCGCATCACGGCGATGCGGTCGCCGAGGAACATGGCCTCGTTCAGGTCGTGCGTGATGAAGACGATGGTCTTGCCGAGCTCCTGCTGCAGCTCGACGAGCTGCTCCTGCATCTCGCGGCGGATGAGCGGGTCGAGCGCCGAGAAGGCCTCGTCCATGAGCAGGATGTCGGTGTCCGCGGCGAGGGCGCGGGCGAGGCCGACGCGCTGCTGCATGCCGCCGGAGAGCTCGCGGGGCATCTTGTCGCCCCAGCCGCCGAGGCCGACGCGCTCGAGCACGCGGCCGGCGCGCTCGCGGCGCTCCTCGGCGGGAACGCCCTGGATCTCGAGGCCGTACGCGGCGTTGTCGAGCACCGTGCGGTGCGGCAGCAGGGCGAAGTGCTGGAAGACCATCGAGACGTGGTCGCGCCGGATCGAGCGGAGCCGCTTCGGCGGCACGCCGGTGATCGGCTCGCCCATGACGGTGACCGAGCCGGCGGAGGGCTCGAGCAGGCCGTTGAGCATGCGGATCAGCGTCGACTTGCCGGAGCCGGACAGGCCCATGACGACGAAGATCTCGCCGCGACGGACGTCGAACTCCGCGTCGACGACGGCCGCGGTCCCGAGGTGGGCGATCTCCTCGCGGGTCGCGCCGTCGGCGAGGCGCTGCAGGGCCTCGCCGGACCGGCGGCCGAAGAACCTGGTGAGGCCGCGGACCTCGAGCGCGGGCGTCGCGCGCCGGGCGGCCGCTTCGGCGTGCGCGGCGGCGGGGTCGGACGGGGTGCCGGGCGGCGACACGACCTGGGCGGTCGCGGCGCCGGCCGCGGGGGTGACGGACGGTTCGAGCATGTGTGAAGGCACTCCGATGCGCGCTCCCAGCGCCGGGCGACGGTGCGGTGCTCCGGCGGGCGCGAGCGCGCTCGTAGGTCACGGCCGGGTTCCTGCGATCCGGGAGACGGGCTCGAGCCTGGGCGGTGCTGTGCTGCCTGGCGAGCGCCGGGTCCAGCGCATCCGGCCATCCGGGCCGAATACCACGCGAGGAACCGTACGACCTCGACGGCACGATGGATTCGATCGTGGCGCCGCGGGCGCGGACTGGGCGGTTTGGTCCACGAGGACCGTCGAGTACGGTATCCACCCCGTCGCACCGAGTTCAAATCCGCCGGTGTGAAATCCGTGTGATCAGGCGATTCACCGTTCGGCCGGACGTGTCGCCCGGGCGCGTCACCCGAGCGGCGCCGACCCGGCCTCGCGCGAGCACTCGGCGCAGAGGCCGAACACGTCGACGACGTGCGCCGCCGCGGTGAAGCCGTGCTCTCCCGCCACCCGCTGCGCCCACGCCTCGACCTCATCGGCCGCGATCTCGACGGTGAGGCCGCAGTTGCGGCAGATGAGGTGGTGGTGGTGGCCGGTGCTGCACGCCCGGTAGATCGATTCGCCCTCGGGAGACTGGAGGCAGTCGGCGTCGCCGCTGGCCGCGAGGTCGCCGAGTGCGCGGTAGACCGTGGCGAGGCCGATGGGCGAGCCGCTCGCGTGCAGCGCCGAGTGCAGCGCCTGCGCGCTGATGAACCCCTCGGTGTCGTCGAGGGCCTCGCGCACCGCCTCGCGCTGCCAGGTGTTCCGTTTCATGCGATCCGTGCGTCCTCCGCGGTCTCCACCGGAATGGGAGCCCGCCTCGAGGGTAGCCGCCGCACCCGCGAGCCGAGCAGCGCGACGACGAGGAAGCCGGCGGCGGCGAGCGCGATCGCCGGGCCCGCCGCGACGGCGGCGACCCGGGAGACGAGCACGCCGATCACCCCGGATGCGGCGCCGATCACGGGTGCCGCCAGCAGCACCCCGCGGTAGGTCGGCACGACCGCCCTCGCCGCCGCGGCCGGGGCGGCGATCAGCGCGATCGCGAGGATGGCGCCGACGGCCGGCAGCGAGCTGACCACGGATGCCGCGGTGAGCGCCAGCACCAGCAGTTCGACGGGCCATTCGCGGAAGCCCGCGGCTCGGAACCCCTGCGGGTCGAAGGTCGAGAAGGCGATGCGCGGTCCGAACGCGGCCACGAGCACGACGGCGAGCACCAGCACGGCGGCGGCCAGCGCGATGTCGGCATCGCTCACGGTCAGGATCGAGCCGACGAGCAGCGACTCCGGACGCACCGGGAGCCCCGGGATCACGGCCTGCATGATCGCCCCCGCCGCGAAGCCCGCCGTCAGCACGATGCCCGCGGCGACCTGCGCCCCCTGTCGTCGGACCCGCGCGACGCCCGCCATCACCGCGACGATGGCGACGGATGCCGCGGCCGCGCCGAGCGGCACACTGACGCCGAGCGCCGCCGCCGCGACGGCGCCCGGGTACGTCGCGTGCGTGAGCGCCTGGGCGAAGAACGTGCGGCGGCGGAGGACGACGAGGGCGCCCACGAAGCCGGCGCCGGCGCCGATCACGATCGCCGCGACCAGGGCGCGCTCGAAGTACCCCATCAGCGCTCCCCCGCCCGGACCGGCCGCGCCATCCGGTCCCGCACCAGTCGGAACGCCAGCATCAGCGCGTAGGCCGCGACGAACACGCCCACGACCGTCGCGCCGGCGGGGAGGTCGACGCCCGCGCCCACCGACGCGCCGAACCCGACGGCGAGGCCGAGCCAGGAGCTGAGTCCGGCGACGACCGCCGCGACCGGGAAGAGGAGCCAGAGCCGGTCGGTCGCGAGCCGCGCCGAGGCACCGGGAACGATGAGCAGGGCCAGCACGAGGAGCGTGCCGACCGTGCTCGCGCCGGCCACGACGACGAGCGCGATCGCGCCGTTCAGCACGAGGTCGAGCACGAGCCCCCGGTCACCGGCCGCTCGGCTGCCCTGCGCGTCGAACGCGCGGAAGAGCTGCTGCTTGAGGGTGATCCCGATCGCGGCCGCGGCGAGCAGGGAGACCAGGACGAGCGGCACGACGTCGGCGGGCGCGATCGTGAGCACGCGCCCGAACAGCAGCGCCTCGAGCTCGCCCGCGTAGTCCTCGCTCCGCGACACGACGATCACGCCGACGCTGAAGGTCGCGGTCAGGACGACGGCCACCGCCGCGTCCGAGGTCACGCCGACCCGCAGGAAGAGCGTGAGCAGGACCGCCCCGGCCAGCGCCGCCACGGCCGCGCCGGGCAGGAGGCCCGCGGTGCCGCCGACCGCGAGGCCGATGGCGAGGCCGGGGAACACCGCGTGCGTGAGCCCGTCGCTGACGAACTCGAGCCCGCGCAGGTTGACGAGGACGCCGACCACCGCCGCGACCACCGCGAGCACGAGCAGCACCACGAGCGCGCGCGACATGAACGGGAGGGCGAACGCGCCGAAGAGGGCATCCCCGAGGCTCATCGCGCCCCACTCCCCCGCTCGCATGCCGGATGCGGCATCAATGCCCCTCGTGGTCGGGCACGACGACGGTGTGCTCGTCGATCTCGACGCCCATGCCCTCGAAGCAGCGCTGCACGTTCTCCAGCGTCAGCACCTCGTCGACCGGACCGCAGCCGACCTGGCCGCCGTTGACGAGGAGCACCGCGTCGCACACGGCCCGCGCGAGTTCGAGGTCGTGCGTCGAGACGACGATCGCCACGCCCTGCGCCTTGAGCGCACGGATGGTGGCCAGCAGCGCGTCGCGGTTGACCTGGTCGAGCCCGTTGAACGGCTCGTCGAGCAGGAGCAGCGCAGGCTCCGAGGCGAGCGCGCGCGCGAGCAGGCCGCGCTGTCGCTGCCCGCCCGAGAGCTCGCCGAAGCGACGGCCCGCGAGGTCGGCGAGCCCGACGGTCTCGAGCGCGCGTGCCACCAGCTCGCGATCGTGCCGGCCGGGCCACCGCAGGAGCCCCAGGCGCCGGTACCGACCCTGCATGACGACCTGCTCGAGGCTGATCGGGAACTCGGGATCGAGCTCCGCCGACTGCGGAAGGAACCCGACCATGCCGTCGGCGGCATGATCGGCTCCACCGATGCGCATCTCCCCGTCGACGAGTGGGACCAGCCCGAGGATGCCCCGCAGGAGCGTCGACTTCCCGGCGCCGTTCGGGCCGATCACGGCCACGGCCTCGCCGGGGGCGACGCCGAGGCGGAGCCCGGAGACGCCCGCACCACCCGGGTGCCGGAACGCGGCCTCCCGCAGGAGCAGGACGGGTTCGGCGTCGCTCATGCGCTCATCCTTCCAGCGCGGCCGGGAGCGGGGAAGGCTCGATGCCCCACGACTCCAGGATCAGCCGCACGTTGTGCACCTGGCTGCCGAGGTAGGTCTCCCCCTCGCTGCCGGGCTGCCCGAGCGAGTCGCCGTAGAGGGCGTCCTCACCCGAGTAGACCGCGACGCCCGACTCCTCGGCGATGGTCTCCGCCGCCTTCGGTGAGATCGAGGCCTCCGAGAAGACCGCGCGGACGCCGGTCTCGCGGATCGCGGCGACGAGGTCGTCGATCTCGGCCGCGCTCGGCTCGGCGTTGTCGTCGAAGCTCGGGATGACGCTGCCGACGAAGGTCAGGTCGTAGGCGTGGATGAAGTAGGTGAACGCGTCGTGGTTGGTCACCAGCAGGCGGTCCTCCACCGGGACCCGGTCCACGTTCTCGTCGATCCACGCGTCGAGCGCCTCGAGCTCCGCCGTGTAGGCCGCGGCGTTGGCCTCGATCGCCGGCGCGTCGATGCCCGGGACGTCCGCGAGTCCGGCCGCGATCGTGGCGACCATGCGCTCCGCGAGCGCGGGGTCGGTCCAGATGTGCGGGTTGCCCTCGGCGTGGCCGTGGTCGTCTTCGCCACCGGTTCTGTCGTCGCCTGCGGCCTCGGCGTCGGCGTGCACCTCGTCGTGGTCGTGCCCGTGGTCGTCGTCGGTGGACTCGAGCACGATGCCCGTGCTCGAGTCGACGAGCACGCCGTCGAAGCCGGACGCCGCGACGGCGTCGTCGATCCACGACTCGAGGCCGGCGCCGTTGATCACGAGCGCGTCGGCCGACGCCAGCGCCAGCAGCTGGGCGGCCGACGGGTCGAACGAGTGGGCGCTCTGGCCGGGCTGCAGGAGCCCGGTCACCTCGGCCGACTCCCCCGCGACCTCGCGCGCCAGGTCGGCGACCTGCGTGGTCGTCGCGACGACCTGCACGCCGTCGCGCTCGGCTGCGCCGGTCGACGACGCGCAGCCGGCCAGTGCCGCGACGGTCGCCGTTGCGCCGAGGATCGCGAGTGCGCGGCGGGCGTGACGGGCGACGGGGCTGCTGGGCATGACTCGAGCGTACGCGTTATTGATAATGATTGTCAAAACCATCTGGAGCCGCGCCGTTGCACGATGACGTCGTGTGGAGAAGGGGCTGTCGTTCGTCGGTCGTCCATGCGAGAGTGTCAGCCGTGGAGACTGCCACGAGCCCTATCGCGTTGCACCCGTTCACCCTCGCCGACGCCGAGCGCCTGCTCGACGGCGACGTCGACCCCCTGGATGGGTGGGAGGGCGGGTACTCGTTCACCGACGAGCCCGACCTCCTCGACCAGTACGTTCGCACGGTGCGGCGCGAGGGCGACCCGGCCCCGTTCGGCCCCTACCTGGTGCGACGCCTGGGCCACGGCTCGGAGGAGGGCGCGGCGATCGGGGGCGTCAACCTGTTCGGACCGCCCGACGAGCGCGGCGCCGTCGAGTTCGCGTTCGGCCTCGTTCCCGCGGTGCGCGGCGAGGGGCTCTCGCACCACGTGGTCGAGGCGGCGCTGCTCGTCCTCCGCGACGCCGACGTCGAGATCGCCCGCGCCGAATGCGAGATCGCCAACCTCCCGGCACGTCGGGTGCTCGAGTCCGCCGGCCTCGTCGAGGTCGCGCGCGCAGCCGATCGGGTCGTCCTCGAGATCCGGCTCTGAGCCGACCGCGACACCGCCTCAGTCGAGCAGCAGCGCCGGCTCCTCCATGATCGACGCGACGTCGGCGAGGAACCGGCTCGCCACGTCGCCGTCCACGACGCGGTGGTCGAACGACCCGCCGATCGTCGTGACGTAGCGCGGGCGCACCTCCCCGTCGACGACCCACGGCTTCTGCTTGATCGTGCCCATGGCCACGATGGCGACCTCGCCCGTGTTCAGGATCGGGGTCCCGGTGTCCATCCCGAACACGCCGATGTTCGTCACCGTGATCGTGCCGCCCTGCATCTCGGAGGGCTGCGTCTTCCCCTCGCGCGCGGTCAGGGTGAGCTGTTCGAGCGCCGTCGCGAGCTCGACCATCGACATGGCCTGCGCCTCCTTGACGTTCGGCACGATCAGCCCGCGCGGGGTCGCCGCCGCGAAGCCGAGGTTCACGTAGTGCTTGACGATGATCTCGTCGTCGGTCCACTGCGCGTTCACCGTCGGATTGCGTCGAGCGGCCCAGACCATCGCCTTCGCCATGATGAGCAACGGCGAGACCTTCACCCCGGCGAAGTCGGGGGAGGCCTTCAGGCGCTTCACGAACTCCATCGTCCGGGTCGCGTCGACATCCACGAAGACCGATACATGCGGCGCGGAGTATGCACTCTGCACCATGGTCTGCGCGATCACCTTCCGCACGCCCTTGACCGGGATCCGCGTCTCGCGATCGGCCGGCAGTTCGGGGGTCTGGATGTTGCGGAAGACGCTCGCCTGGCTCGCCTCGCGGATGACGTCGTCGCGCGTCACCTCGCCGATGGCGCCGGTGGGCGTCACCCGCGAGAGGTCCACGCCGAGGTCCTTGGCGAGCTTGCGGATGGGCGGCTTCGCGATCACGGGCACGCCGTCGTCCGTGCGTTCCGGCTGGCGCTTGGCGTCGGCGGCGGAGACGGCGGCCGCCGGCTCCGCGGACGGCGCGGGCGGGGCGGGAGCCGGAGCGGGTGCCGGCGGCGGGGGAGCGAGGTTCTCGTGCGCGCCGCCGGGACTCGGGTGCCGGCGGCGTCGGCTGCGTGCGGGCTCGGTCGTGCCCCGCCCCACCAGCACGGCTCCGCCCTCGTCGGCGGCCGGCGCGGTGGAGGCGTCCGAGGCAGCCTCGGCGGGTGCGGCCGGGGCGGTGCCGCCTTCGGACATGCCGGCTGCGGCATCCGTCCGGATCACGAGGATCGGCGTCCCGACGTCGACCGTCTTCCCCTCCTCGACGAGGAGCTCCGTGACCGTGCCCTCGTAGGCGCTCGGCAGCTCGACGAGCGACTTCGCCGTCTCGATCTCCACGAAGACCTGGTCCAGTGCGACGCGGTCGCCCGGGGCGACGCGCCACTGCACGATCTCGGCCTCGGTGAGGCCCTCGCCCACGTCGGGCAGGGGGAACCGGATCTCGCTCATCGTGCTCCTCGGGGATCGGATCGGACGTCGGTGCCGGGTCGGTGCGACCGGCGGGTCAATAGGACAGCGATCGGTCCACGGCCTCGAGCACGCGGTCCGCACTGGGCAGGTACTCGCTCTCGAGCGCGGCCGGCGGGAACGGGGTGTCGAACGCCGAGACGCGCAGCACGGGCGCCTCGAGCGAGTAGAAGGCGCGCTCGGCGACCGTCGCCGCGATCTCGGAGCCGACGCTCACGAAGCCGTAGGCCTCCTGCGCGACCACGAGGCGGCCGGTGCGCTGCACCGAGTCGACGATCGGTCCGAAGTCGATGGGGGAGATCGATCGCAGGTCGATCACCTCGAGGCTCCGCCCCTCCTCGGCCGCGATGTCGGCGGCCTGCAGGAGCGTCGCGACCATCGCGCCGTGCCCGACGAGCGTCACGTCGTCGCCGCGGCGGACGACCCGGCTCGCGTGCAGGGGGAGGCCGGCGTGGTCGTGGTCGACCGGCCCCTTCGGCCAGTACCGGCTCTTCGGCTCGAAGAAGAGCACGGGGTCGTCGGACGCGATCGCCTCCTGGATCATCCAGTACGCGTCGTGCGGACTCGACGGACTGACCACGCGAAGGCCGGGGGTGTGCGCGAAGTACGCCTCCGGGCTCTCCTGGTGGTGCTCGATCGAGCCGATGTGCCCGCCGTAGGGCACCCGGATGACCACCGGCATCGGCGTGGCGCCGGCGTGGCGCAGGTTCATGCGCGCGAGCTGGGTCGTGATCTGGTCGAACGCCGGGAAGATGAAGCCGTCGAACTGGATCTCCAGGACCGGGCGGTAGCCGCGCATCGCCATGCCGATCGCGGTGCCGACGATGCCGGACTCCGCCAGGGGCGAGTCGAGCACCCGCCGGTCGCCGAACTCGGCCAGGAGCCCCTCGGTCACGCGGAACACGCCGCCGAGCGCGCCGATGTCCTCGCCCATGAGCAGCACCTTGGGGTCGGCGCGCAGCGCGTCGCGAAGCCCGGCGTTGATGGCCTTCGCCATCGACATCGTGTGCACCCCGCGCAGCTCGCTCGCCTCGGCCGGCGCACCGGCGACCGTCTCGACCGTCATGCCGCGCCTCCCTCGAACGACTCCTCGTACTCCGCCTGCCACTTCGCCTGCGCCTCCATGAGCGGATGGGCCTCGTGGTAGACGTGCTCGAAGATCTCGCTCCGCGGGGGAGCCGTGATCTCGAGCGCACGCGCGCGGACGTCGGCGGCGAGGTCGGCCGCCTCCTCGTCGACACCGGCGAAGAACGACTCGGATGCCCCGCGGCCCTCGAGCCACGTGCGGAACCGCACGATCGGATCGCGCGCCGTCCAGTACGCGACCTCCTCATCGGTGCGGTACTTCGTCGGGTCGTCGGCCGTCGTGTGCGCGCCCAGGCGGTAGGTGACCGCCTCGATCAGCGAGGGTCCCTCGCCGGCACGTGCGTCCTCCATGGCCTGGCGGGTGACCGCGTAGCTGGCGAGCACGTCGTTGCCGTCGACGCGGATGCCGGGCATGCCGAAGCCGCCGCCGCGCAGCGAGAGCGGGCTGCGCGACTGACGCGAGACCGGCACCGAGATCGCCCACTGGTTGTTCTGCACGAAGAAGACCTGCGGGGTCCGGTAGCTCGAGGCGAACACGAGCGCCTCGTTCGCGTCGCCCTGCGAGGTCGAGCCGTCGCCGTAGTAGACGAGGACCGCGGCATCCGACTCGGCGTCGCCCGTCGCGGTCGCCCCGTCGAACTGCAGCCCCATCGCGTAGCCCGTCGCGTGCAGGGTCTGCGACGCGAGGACCAGCGTGTAGAGGTGGAAGTTGCCGTTCTCCTCGGGGTTCCACCCGCCGAGCGTCACGCCCTTGAGGAGGCGGATGATGTCCACCGGGTCGAGGCCGCGGATCATGCCGACGACGTGCTCGCGATACGAGGGGAAGATGTGGTCCTGCGCGCGCGCGGCGCGCGCCGAGCCGACCTGGGCCGCCTCCTGGCCCGAACTCGGCACCCAGAGCGCGAGCTGGCCCTGCCGCTGCAGGTTCGCCCCGGTCACGTCGATGCGGCGCGAGACCGCCATGTCGCGGTAGAAGCGCTCGAGGTCGGCGTCGGGCAGCGCCTCGACGAGCGGCAGGTAGGCCTCCGCCTCCGCGCTCGGACGCAGATCGCCCTCCGGCGTCAGGAGCTGGACCGTCGGAGCGGTGAAGTCACGTGAGGGGGGTGCCACCGTTCCACGGTACCCGCTCGCTCCGGGCCCAATCTTGTGGAGGTCAGACAAGACCCTTCAGAACCGTTAGGAGCACCTCGACAGACTCGTGCTCGCCCACGGACACGCGGATGCCGTCGCCGGGGAAGGCGCGCGCCACGATGCCCGCCTCGAAGAGCCGCTCCGCGACCTCGACCGTCCGATCACCGGTCGGCAGCCAGACGAAGTTGCCCTGCGCGGCCGGCACGGCCCAGCCGTGGTCGATGAGCGCCTCGCGCAGCGCCTCGCGCCGCCGGGCGAGCGCGTCGACGCGCTCCATCAGCTCGGCCTCGTGCGCCGGTTCGAGCGCGGCGAGCGCGCCGGCCGTCGCGAGCGCGGTGACGGACAGGGGGATGGCGGTCGCCCGCGCCGCGTCGAGGATGGGCACGGGACCGATCGCGTAGCCCACGCGCACGCCCGCGAGTCCGTAGGCCTTGGAGAAGGTCCGCAGGACCACGAGGTTCGGATACCGCCCGATCAACGTGCTGCCGTCGACCGCCGCCTCGTCGCGCACGAACTCGGCGTAGGCCTCGTCGAGCAGCACCAGCCGGTCGGCCGGGATGCGGTCCATGAACCGGGCGAACTCGTCGGCGGTCACCGCGACGCCGGTCGGGTTGTTGGGGGAGCACACGATGATCACGCGCGTGAGGTCGGTGACCGCGTCGGCCATGGCGTCGAGGTCGTGGCCGTGGTCGGGCCGGTTCGGCACCTGCACGCTCGACGCTCCCGCGACGGTCACGAGACCGGGATAGGCCTCGAACGACCGCCAGGAGTAGACCACCTCGTCGCCGGGCTCGCACGCGGCGAGGATGAACTGGGCGAGCAGCGACACCGAGCCCGCGCCGACGAGCACCTCCTCGACGGAGACCCGGTAGATCTCGGCGAGCCGCTCGCGCAGCACGAGCGCAGTGGCGTCGGGGTAGCGGTTGACCTCGGTCACCGCGGCGGCGATGGACCGCTCGACCCCCTCCACCGGCGGCCACGGGTTCTCGTTGCTCGAGAGCTTGAAGCCGTCCGCCGGGGCGGGACGCCCCTGTCGATACGGCGGGAGGGCGGCGATGTCGGCGCGCAGGCGCACCTGCGCGGTCGTGGGCTCCGATGCGGTCACGGCTTCCACCGTACCCCTTCGCCCTCGGGGCTCCCGCTGCCATAGTGGGGGCATGCGTTTCCTGCTGAAGGTCATCGTCTCGGCGTTCGCGCTGTGGCTCACGACGCTCCTCGTGTCCGGCGTCCGGGTCGTCCCCTACGAGGACACGGACCTCGCCACGGTGCTCACGTACCTGCTCATCGCGTTCATCTTCGGCATCGTGAACGCGACGCTCGGCACGTTCATCCGCATCGTGGCGTTCCCGCTCTACGTGCTCACCCTCGGCCTGCTCTCGTTCATCGTCAACGGGCTCCTGCTGCTGCTCGTCGATTGGATCAGCGGCCTGATGGGCTTCGGCCTCGAGGTCGACGGGTTCTGGTGGGGCGTGCTCGGCGCGCTGGTCCTGGGCTTCATCAGCTGGCTCATCGGCCTGGTGGTCCGTCCGGCGACCGACTGACGACTCACGGGACGCCCCCGCCGGCGCCCGCGGCGGTTTCCGCCGCGGGCGTTCGCCTGCCGCGCCAGAACGTGACCTCCGCCGGCTCGCCGCGCGTGACGTCGTCGAGGATGTCGCGGAACCCGGCCAGCCGGGGATCGTCGGACTCGTCGATCAGGTCGGCGGTCTCGCGGTACGCGCGCAGCGCGTGCGCCGGGATCGGCTCGGCTGCGCTCGGCGCGACGTCGCCGAGGCGGCGCCCGACGTCGATGCGCTGGGCGCAGGCGAAACCGGACCCGCCGGTCGCCGGCACCAGGTCCTCCGCGTGGGCGACGGCGAGCACCGGGGTGCGGCCCGTGTCGACCTGCTGGGCCGGGCCGCCGAGGCTGACGGCGGCGACCACGCCCGCCTCCGGCTCGGCGGCGAGGTTCGCCGCGACGATGCCGCCGGCCGAGTGGCCGATCACGACGACGGGCTCGCCCGCGGCCACGCCGGCCTGTGCCATCGCGTCACGGACGAGTCGGTCGGCACCCGAGGTCGCCGCGGGTGCGGGGATCGAGGATGCCGCGGCGACGCCGTGCAGGTTCGACGACATGTCGACGGGCTGGTCCGCGGGCACCATCCCGAAGTCCCGGGTGCCGCCGACGTACACGACCCATCGGGCGTCGCCGAGCGCGCCGTAGCGCTCGATCCGGACGTTCGGGGCCGTCGTCCCGCCGGTCGGGATGCGCTCGGCCAGGCCGCCGATGCCGCGCGGCGCGGCCGCCGCCTCGCTCGACTGCCCGTCGCGGGCCCCCGGCGGCCTGACCCGGTCGACCCGCACCGGCGTCTCGTGCGGCACCGGCATCCGCCAGATCGTGCCGAGTGCGGCGGCCGCGCCGAGCATGAGGTGCGCGTTCTCGGGTGCCTCGAGCGCATCGCCGACGATGAGCGCCGACGGATCCGCGCGCAGGCCCCCGGCGAACTCGTCGGCATGATCGGCGACCGCGCGCACGACGGCGACGAACGCCGGATCCGAGAGCAGGGGCAGGCCGACCCCCTCCAGCAGGCGACGCCACCGCCGCTCGACGCCGGCGCCACCGTCGGTGAGCGAGAGGACGCCGGAGGCGATCATCGACGGGCCGGCGGCCACGGCGATGCCCGATGCCGCCGCGAACGCCAGCGGTGGCGCCGAGAGCCCGAACGCGAACGCGGCGACGCGACGCCCGGTCTCGGCCAGGTGGTCGGCGCGCTCGTAGTCGGCCGCCGAGGCGGCGAGCGAGTCGCCCAGCACCTCGGCCAGCATGGCGGCGACGGCGAGCCGCCCGCGGGCCGAATCGAGCAGTGCGCGCACCGCGGGCGGTGCCAGCTCGCCCGGACCGGCGGGGTCGAAGCCGGTCCGCTCGTGCAGGGCGCCGACCCGTGCGGCCCATCCTGCGAGCAGGTGCGCCGCGCCGACCACCCGCGCGGACTCCCGCCGCAGTGCGTCCGTCTCGACGGCGACCGTGCCACCGTCGGAGACGCTCAGCTCGACCACGGGGCCCGCCCCGTCGCCGTGACCGCGTGGTCCGGTGTCGCGGCCCGCCGGGCCACCGCCTCCTCGGCGGCCAGGCGGTCGCACTCGGCGTCGATCCCGAACTCCGCGAGCTCGAGCTCGCCCTCGACCCGGTCGAGCATCGCCGACAGCTCGCCCATCCGATCGCCGTACAGGACCGCCGACGGAGCGCGCCATCCGTCGATCCATGCTCGGAACAGGCCCGGGCGGGCGGCCTGGAGCTCGCGCCGCAGCGTGCGCAGGGCCATGAGCTCCGACCAGAGCGCCTCCCGGCGACGCGCGGCGGTCACGGCGGCCAACTGGAGTGAGAACGGGTCGGCGGCATCCACCCGAGCATGGTCGACGGCACGCGGCCGGGCCCTCGGCGGCCTGCGGCGACCGGGGGAGGGCTCCTGGAGCTCCCGCGGTGTGGAGGAGTCGACCTCCTCAGTCGAGGAGCACCTGCTCGAGCGCGTGCGCGCCGACCCGGCCGATCGGTCCGCCGACGCCGATCGTGTCGACGATCGCCGAGGCCATCGCGAGGGCCCATCCGCGCGCCCGGTCCCAGTCCGCGCCGTCCGTCGCGCGCAGCCGCTCCACCCTCCGCCGGAAGCGCGCGCGCCCGGCCGCATCGAAGACGAGCCACGCCGCGGCGAGGTCGGTGGCGGGGTCGCCCGAGGTGAGGTCGCCGAAGTCGAGCATCGCGGCCAGTCGCGCGGCGCCGTCGGGGCCGCGGGCCACGAGCAGGTTGCCCGGGTGCGGGTCGCCGTGCACCCACACCGCCGGGCCGGGCCACGGGCGCGCCCGGAGCGCATCGCGCCAGACCTCGCCGAGCGCCGCGGCATCCGTGGGGACGATCCGCTCGATACGGCCCGACGCGAGCCGCTCGGCGACGACCTCGTCGCGGTGCGCGAGCGGCACGCCGCGATACGGGTTCGCGGGCGCACCCGCGGGTGCCGGACGACCGAGCGAGACGAGCACGTCGGCGAGCGGATCGGCGAGGCCGACCCGTTCTGCGGGGTCGAGGGATGCCGCCGGCTCGCCGTCGAACCACGGCGTGATGCTCCACGCGTAGGGGTAGCCCTCGCCGGGCACGCCGGCGGCCACCGGCACCGGCGCCGCGACGCCGTCGGGCAGCGAGCCGGCGACCACGGGCAGCCAGCGCTGCTCGGCGCGGACGAGCCGGTCGCCCGGCGCGCGCCGCGGCATCCGCACCGCCCAGCGCTCGCCGAGCCGGAGGATCACGTTGTCCCAGCCGGACGCGACGGGGCGCACCGGGCCGAGGTAGGCCGGGTGCTGCGCCGCCACCAGCCGTTCGACGAGCGCCGCGTCGACGGTCACGTCGGCCTCCGGCGCATCCCCCTGCATCGTCCCTCCGATACCCGCACCCGATCCCGCTCTGTTCCCCGGGGCGGACTCGGTCCAGAATAGGGTTCCATGACGCCAGCGGAACCCGAGGGGGAGTCCGCGCAGCGCTTCCGGGTCTCGTTCGTCTGCACCGGCAACATCTGCCGGTCACCGATGGCGGAGGTCGTGCTGCGCTCGCTCGCCGACCAGGCGGGGCTCGGCGACCGCTTGAGCATCGAGTCCGCGGCGACCGGCGACTGGCACGTGGGGGAGCAGGCCGACCACCGCACGCTGGCGGCCTTGGAGCGCGGAGGCTACGACGGGAGCCGGCACCGGGCCCGCCAGTTCGACCCGGGCGACTTCGAACGGCTCGACCTGGTCGTCGCATTCGACCGCGGCCAGACGCGCGTGCTCCGCAATTGGGCGCGCACGCCGGTCGATGCGCACAAGGTGCGGCTGCTGCTGGAGTTCGACGCCGAGCTCGCGGCGCTGCAGGACGTGCCCGACCCGTACTACAGCGACGATGCGACCTTCGACCGGGTTCTTGGGATGATAGAGCGGTCGACGTCGGCCCTCTTCCGGCAACTCGCTCCCGCTCTCAGACAAGGAAACCGATGACCTCGCTGCCTCCCCAGCCGCTCAGCCCGCTCGACGGGCGCTATCGCGCCGCCGTGGGCGATCTCGGCGAGCACCTCTCCGAGGCGGGCCTGAACCGGGCACGCGTGCACGTCGAAGTCGAGTGGCTCATCGCGCAGACCGACCGCGGCTTCTTCGGCACGACCCCGCTGGCGGATGACGCGAAGCAGGCGCTGCGCGAGGTCGTCACCGGGTTCGGCCAGGCCGACATCGACGAGCTCGCGCGGTTCGAGGCCACCACGCGCCACGACGTGAAGGCGGTCGAGTACTACGTCCGCGGCAAGCTCGACGAACTCGGCCTGTCGGAGCTCGCCGAGCTCACCCACTTCGCCTGCACCAGCGAGGACATCAACAACCTGTCGTACGCCCTCACGGTCCGCGACGCCGTCGCGCAGGTGTGGCTGCCGAAGTACCGGGCGGTCATCGCGAAGCTGATCGGCCTGGCGCAGGAGCACCGCGACGCCGCCATGCTCTCGCGCACGCACGGGCAGCCGGCGACGCCCACCACGATGGGCAAGGAGCTCGCGGTCACGGCCCACCGCCTCGAGCGCATCCTGCGCCAGGTCGAGGCGACCGAGTACCTCGGCAAGTTCTCGGGTGCGACCGGCACGTTCTCGGCCCACGTCGTGGCGGCGCCCGACGTCGACTGGCCCACGGTGTCTCGCGAGTTCGTCGAGTCGCTCGGGCTCAGCTGGAATCCGCTCACCACGCAGATCGAGTCGCACGACTGGCAGGCCGAGCTGTACGGCAGGATCTCGCATGCGAACCGCGTGCTGCACAACCTCGCGACCGACATCTGGACCTACATCTCACTGGGCTACTTCCGCCAGATCCCGGCCGCCGGGGCGACGGGGTCGTCGACCATGCCGCACAAGGTCAACCCGATCCGCTTCGAGAACGCCGAGGCGAACCTGGAGCTCTCCTCGGCGGTGCTCGACTCGCTCGCCGCGACCCTGGTGACCAGCCGCCTCCAGCGCGACCTCACCGACTCGAGCTCGCAGCGCAACATCGGGGTGGGCTTCGGCCACTCGCTGCTCGCGCTCGACAACATCCTGCGCGGGCTCGGCGAGATCGATCTCGACCGCGACCTGCTCCTGGCCGACCTCGACGGCAACTGGGAGGTGCTCGGCGAGGCGATCCAGACGGTCATCCGCGCCGAGGTCGCCGCGGGCCGCTCGTCGATCGCCGACCCGTACGCGCTGCTCAAGGAGCTCACGCGCGGCAAGCGCGTGGGCTCGGCCGAGCTCGCGGACTTCGTGCAGGCCCTCGAGATCCCGGACGAGGCCAAGCAGCGCCTCCTCGCGCTCACGCCCGCGACCTACACGGGCCTCGCCGACGGGCTGGTCGACCGCATCGAGGCGTGAGCGCCGGATCCGGTCGCCGACGCGCCCGTCGCCCATAGGCGATCCATAGCGAGCCCATGGGCGGCTGCGATGCCGCGTCCGTAGCGTGACTCCCGATCCGAGGGAGAGGCGCGGCACATGACGAGGACGCAGGCGATGTCGGCAGCGACGGCGGTGCTCGCCCTGGTGGGGCTCACCGCATGCTCGGGGCCACCCGCGCAGGACCCGACGTCGGGGCGGTCCTCCACGTCGGCTCCCGCCACGACCGACGGCTCGGCGGGGACCGACGCCTCCGCCGGCACGTGCGAGGACGTCACCGCGACATTCCGCGACGTCGTGTCGGCCAACCCGGACCTCGCGGATCCGGTGCTGCAGACGTCGTGCGACGGCGAGGTCGTGACGGTCTCCGGCAACGGCATCCCCGACTACGCGTACATCGCGACCTCGCCCGGCGTGCCCACCGCGCAGGACCTCGCCTTCGAGATCCCGCTGGCGCCGGTGCCGGCCGATGAGCCGAGCGACGTGGCGCTGCTCGGACCCATCGCGGTCGCCGTCGACGGCGTGCCGATCTACGGCCCGACCGAGGGGAGCGGCGGCGACGTCCTGTCGTTGGCCGGCGCGCTGTCGGCCTGCGGCAGCCACAACGGCCCGACCGGGTTCCACCTCCACCTCTTCGGCTGGGAGTCGGGCACCGACTGCCTCTACAGCGCCGACGAGGTGGCGACCGGGTCGGTCCAGGTCGGATGGAGTCCGGACGGCTACCCGATCATGTCGGGCCTCGTCTGCGCCGACGAGGCGTGCACGTCCACCGAGCAGCTCACGAGCAGCTGGCAGCTGACCGACGCGTCGCTGTTCGCCACCGACACCTGGGCGGCGCACTCGTACGTCGAGGGCTCCGGCGACCTCGACCGGTGCAACGGCCGTGTCGACGACGACGGGCAGTACCGCTACTACACGACGACGAGCTTCCCGTACGTGCTGGGCTGCTACACGGGCACCGTCGCGGACAGTGCGATCCCGGCGGCCGGCGGGGGACCGGGCCGGTGACGTCGAGGCGACCGAACGGTCCGCGCGGCGGTCGCGGCCGCCGGCCGACGGTCGACCGTCGCGGGTTCCTCCGGAGCATCGGCTTCGTCGGCCTGGGCGTCGCCGCGGGCGCCGGCGGGGCCGCCGCGGCATCCGCCCTCGCGGGTCCCGTCTCGGGCTCGGCGGCGGCGCCGGCGGCCGACTCGATCGACGTCGGCTTCTGCCGCGAAATGTCGCTGCACCACGAGCAGGCGCTCGCGATGTGCCAGCGCGTGCTGGGGAGCGACACGGGGGGTTCGGTGCAGGCGGCCGCGGCCGAGATCCTGCAGAACCAGTCGTTCGAGCGGGGACTGATGCTCGCGTGGCTGGAGACGTGGGGACAGAGCACGGCACCGCCGGAGACCGTGATGGCGTGGATGGGGATGGCCGTGCCGGCGTCCGAGATGCCGGGCCTCGCCTCGGACTCGGAGATGACCGAGCTCGCCGTCCTCGCGGGACCGGCGAAGGGTCGGCGCTTCCTCGAGCTCATGCGGGCGCACCACGTGGGGGGCGTCCACATGGCCGGCGCCGCCCTCGGGGCCGAGACCGCGCAGGTGCGACGCGCCGCGACGCAGATGGCGAGCACGCAGGCCTACGAGATCGAGCAGTTCGACGTGCTGCTCGCGACGACCTACGCCGCGACGTAGGGCACGGGGCGTCGCCCCGGCGTCAGTGCCCGGCGTCGTCCTCCGGTGCACGGGCCGGGTCGCCGCCGGTTCCGTCGCCGTGGTCGTCGGAAGTCGGCTTGACCGCCATGGTGAGCAGCGCGAGCACCATGAGCACGATGATGAAGACGGCGCCGAGCGCGATGAGCGCGGAGTTCCAGTCGCGAGTGCCGAAGAACACGACGACCGCCGTGAAGACGGCGGCGATCGCCGCGCCGCCGACGTACTCGACCGGCCGGAGCAGGTCGCGGCGCTTGGGACGGTAGCCGTCGTTCGGGCTGTTGGTCACGATCGCTCCGATCCGGATGCCGCGTCGTCGGAGCCCACGGCCCCCGACTCGGCCCACTTCAACGAGAACCCGCCGATCACGAGCAGGACGCCGATGACGACCAGGTAGGCGCCGAAGAGGCCCACCGCCGTCACGGGATCGAGCGGGAACAGGACGAACACGAGGGCGAGGACCGCGGTGAGCCCGCCCACGGCGAGCTGGTCGCGCGCGCCGGCGTCGCGGCCGCGCAGGCGCATGCCGGCGAGCAGCTCGACGACGCCCGTGACGGCCGCCCACACGGCGACGGTGAAGGCGAACGCACCGACACCGATCGATGCGGTGTCGGCGAGCCAGAGCGCCACGAGCCCGGCCGAGGCCCCCACCACGCCGTTCGCGACGAGGCTCCAACGGGCGGCGCGGTCCGCGACGAGGCGCGCTGCGAGCGCACCGACGACGACGCCGGAGGCGAGCGCCCACCATCCGAAGACCGCGAGCCCGAACGCCGGCGAGTGGTCGGGCGTGAAGGTGATCACCGCGGACGGGACGAGTGCCAGCGCGCCGCGGGTCACCGGGAGCAGCCACGCGCCGGAGCGCTCCGGCGCGGCATCGCGGGCATCGGCCACGGCGACCTCTTTCGACTGGGGAACCCTGCAATCCTACGCGGGGCGTTCCCGGGCGTCTGCCGGGAACGGGGACGCCGGTCGCGCGCGAACGAGGACGGTGCCGGATGCTGCGGCGCGGGGCCGCGGCATCCGACACCGCTTCATCCGGTCACCGGACCGGATCCCGAGGTCAGAGCGACTTCAGGATGTCCTCGACCCGCTCCTTCGCGTCGCCGAACAGCATCTGCGCGTTCTCGCGGAAGAACAGCGGGTTCGGCACGCCGGCGTAGCCGGACGCCATGGACCGCTTGAAGACGATGACGTTCTCGGCCTCCCAGACGCGCAGGACCGGCATGCCCGCGATGGGGCTGCCCGGATCCTCGGCCGCGGCCGGGTTCACGGTGTCGTTCGCGCCGATGACGAGCACGACCGACGTGCCGGCCAGGTCGTCGTTGATCTCGTCCATCTCCTCGACGATGTCGTACGGCACCTTCGCCTCCGCGAGGAGGACGTTCATGTGGCCCGGCAGCCGGCCGGCGACGGGATGGATGCCGAAGCGGACGTGGACGCCCCGCTCGCGCAGCTTCGCCGTCAGTTCGGCGACCGGGTACTGCGCCTGCGCCACGGCCATGCCGTAGCCGGGCGTGATCACGACGCTCGAGGCGTTGACCAGCAGTTCCGCGGCATCCGTCGCCTGGATCTCGCGGTGCTCGCCGAGGTCCTCGTCGGACTTCGACGGGGCCTCGATGCCGAAGCCGCCCGCGATGACCGAGATGAACGACCGGTTCATCGCCTTGCACATGATGTACGACAGGTAGGCACCCGACGAGCCCACGAGCGCGCCCGTGACGATGAGCAGGTCGTTGTCCAGCAGGAAGCCCGCGGCCGCGGCCGCCCAGCCCGAGTAGCTGTTCAGCATCGACACGACGACGGGCATGTCGCCGCCGCCGATCGAGGCCACCAGGTGCCAGCCGAGTGCCAGGGCCAGCGCGGTCACGACGACGAGCAGCCAGAGGTCGGGCGTGATGACGTACCAGATCGTCAGCACGAGGAACGCGACGAGCGCGCCGAGGTTCAGGGCGTTCTTGCCCGGCAGCACGAGCGGGGCCGACTTCATGCGGGCCGAGAGCTTCAGGAACGCGACGATCGACCCGGTGAACGTGACCGCGCCGATGAAGACGCCGATGAAGACCTCGGCGTGGTGGATGTCGCGCAGCGCGCCCTCGAGCTCGGGCTCGGCGAGCGCTCCGTTCCAGCCGACGAGCACGGCGGCGAGGCCGACGAAGCTGTGCAGCAGGGCGATGAGCTGCGGCATCCCGGTCATCTCGACGCGGCGGGCCCGCCACAGGCCGATGGCGCCGCCGACCAGGACGGTGACGACGAGCAGCACGAGGCCGAGCGGGGCGCCCGGCTCGCCCCAGGCGTCCTGCACGGTGACCCACACCGTTGCGACGAGGGCGATGGCCATGCCGGCGATGCCGTAGCCGACACCGCGCCTGGCGGTTTCATGCTTGCTCAGGCCGGCGAGGCTCAGGATGAACGCGAGCGCTGCGACGAGGTACGCGGCGCCCGCGACGGAGGCGGGGGTGATCAGGGACTCGGGCACGCTGGGGGCTCCTCAGTGACGGTCTCGTCGGGTCAGTTCGTCGCTCGGTCGCCCTTGGCGAACATGCCGAGCATGCGCCGGGTGACACTGAAGCCGCCGAAGATGTTGATGCTCGCCAGCAGGATGGCGATGGCCGAGAGCACCTGCACGATCGGGACGTCGCTCGTGACCTGCACGATCGCACCGACGATGATGATGCCCGAGATCGCGTTCGTCACACTCATGAGCGGGGTGTGCAGCGCGTGCGCGACCTTGCCGATCACGTAGAAGCCGATCACGATCGACAGCGCCAGCACCGTGAAGTGCTGGGGGAGCGGCGGCGGCGCGATCGCGTTGACCACGAAGAGGGCGACGATCCCGGTCGCGATGAGCGCGGTGCGGCCGCCGGCCGAGAGCGTGCGCGACGTCTTCGCCGGGGTGGATGCCGCGGCATCCGCTGCCGCCGCGGGAGCCGCCGGCGCCGCCGAGACCTGCACGGGCGGAGGCGGCCACGTCGTCTCGCCCTCGCGGACCACCGTGACCGCCCGCTGCACCACGTCGTCGAAGTCGATGGCGAGCTGCCCGTCCTTGCCGGGCGTGAGCAGCTTGACCAGGTTCACGAGGTTCGTGCCGTACAGCTGCGACGCCTGCGCGGGAAGCCGCGAGGCGAGGTCCGTGTAGCCGAGGATGATCACGCCGTTCGGCGTGACGATCCGCTCGCCCGCGACGGATCCCTCGACGTTGCCGCCCTGGCCGGCCGCCATGTCGACGATCACGCTGCCCGGCTTCATGCTCGCGACGTCCGCCGCGGTGATGAGCCGGGGCGCCGGGCGTCCCGGGATCAGGGCGGTGGTGATGACGATGTCGACGTCGGCCGCCTGCTCCGAGTAGATCTCCGCCGCGCGACGGTCGTACGCCTCGCTCGTGGCCTTGGCGTAGCCGTCGGTCGACTGCTCGACCTCGACCTCGACCTTCAGGTACTCGCCGCCGATCGACTTCACCTGGTCGGCGACCTCGGGGCGGGGGTCGGTCGCACGCACGATGGCGCCGAGGCTCGACGCCGCGCCGATCGCGGCCAGTCCGGCGACGCCCGCGCCGGCGACCAGCACCTTCGCCGGCGGCACCTTGCCCGCGGCCGTGACCTGGCCCGTGAAGAAGCGGCCGAACTCGTGCGCGGCCTCGACGACCGCGCGGTAGCCGGCGATGTTGGCCATCGAGCTCAGCACGTCCATCGACTGCGCCCGGGAGATGCGCGGCACCGCGTCGAGCGCGAGCGCGGTGACCCCGCGCGCCGAGAGCGCGTCGAGCAGGTCGGGGCGGAGCGCAGGGCTGAGCAGGCCGATGAGCGTCGTGCCGGGGCGGAGCCTCGCGATCTCGTCGGGCGCCGGCTGCAGGACCTTCAGCACGATTCCGCTCGCGAAGGCCTCGTCGCGCGACACGATCGAGGCCCCTGCGGCGGAGTAGGCGTCGTCCGGGAACGACGAACGCGCGCCGGCGCCCGCCTCGACGACGACGTCGTAGCCGATCCCGATCAACTGCTTCACGGTCGCCGGCGTGGCGGCGACCCGGGTCTCCGAGCCGGGCTCGGTGACGACGCCGATGCGCGTCATGCGTACTCCTTCTCGCCGCGCCGACCAGCGGTCGGGCGGGGCGGCACCTCGTGGACGGGTCCGTGCGAGCCCGTCGTCCGGTGGGGTCCGGAGCCGCGACGCTGCTGCACGCGATCACCTTATGTCGCCGGACGGCGAGGACTCCACGTTTCGGCGTCTCGGAGCGTCGAAACTCCTGCCGTTCTTTCGCGGAGCGGAAGAGGTGGCTCGTCAGCGCAGACCTTCAGCCCACGGCGGTCAGCTCAGGCAGGCGCACTCCACGACACCGTGCGGAAGCACGGGCAGGAACTCGTAGTCGGTGAATGCGCGTCCGGGGATGGGCAACCAGAGCCCGACGTTGCCGGAGCTGTTCGCGAGGAGCGCTCCGCCGTCCCGATACGCTCCCGGTCGATCGTCGACGTCCGGCCACGCGGCCGCGACCAACGCGTCAGCGATGATCGCGGCGGACGCAGCGGTGAGGCGACGGCAGCCGGGCCGTTCGAGGGACAGGTCGCCGTGCTCGGCCGCGAGGTCGGTCCCGGGCGGGGGCGCGGTCACTGGCGGGGCCGCATCGAGGATGTCGCGTGCGGGACGCGACAATGCGCTGGCCCACTCCGCTTCGCCGACCGCACCCGACTCCCCACGCGGACCGGGACAGAACTCGTATTCGGCAGGCCGGTAGGGCACACCCTCGACCTGGATCCACGCCCCCGCCGAGAGCCAGTACTCGGGGTCGTCGAGTATACGGGCCAGCCGGTCGAAGCTCACTGCGAGCGCTCCGCCGTCGGCCGGTCGCCGCGCGAGCACGAGCGCGTCTCCCACTCTGAGCTGGAGCGACGCCATCGACCACTGCTCCGGGTCGCCCGTGGGCACCGGGTGCTCGGGATCGAAGAGCCCCGATGCACCGAAGGCCGTCCGCACGGCCTCGACGCCGGCCGCTGAGAGGCGTCGCTCGGACCATCCGGTGTTGATGGTCCGGCTGACGAGTCGACCGTCGTCGAACACGTAGGCCCAGCTGTCCGGATCGTCGGTCACGCTGTGGTGCGTCCACATCGAAGCGACCAGCTCACTCGAGCCGATCGGGGCTGCCACCCCGGCGTCGGCGCCGGCGACCCCCGGATCCGGTGCCACCGGGGATGCGGACCACGTGGCGAGCCCGATCGCCGTCGCGACGATCACCGACGCTGCGACCGCGACCGCGACCGCGGCCGCGGCCGCCAGCGCGAGTCGCCGCCTCTTGGCGCGCCGGCGTGCCTCCTCGATGAGGGCTTCGGCGGCATCGTCGACGCGTCGAGCGTCTTCGGTACGGTGCGGGGGAGCAGTGAGCGACATGCGTTGCTCCATTCACTACATGAAGCTAGTATGACTAGCATCATGCGCGCCGTCAAGATCGATCGACAGGACCCGACGGACCTCTACGAGCAGGTGGCCGGGCAGATCCGGCGCGCCATCGCCGAAGGGGAGGCGAAGCCGGGCGAGCGGCTCCCCCCGGCCAAGGACCTCGCCGCGGTGCTCGAGGTGAACACGAACACCGTCCTTCGCGCGCTGCGGCTGCTGCGCGACGAGGGCCTGCTGGAGTTCCGGCGGGGTCGCGGCGTCTCGGTCGCGGCGAGCGCGGAGCGGGGCGCGGTCCTCCACAAGGCGCGCGAACTCGTCGAATTCGCGCGGAGGAACGGCTACGCGCTCGACGAGGTCGTCGAGATCGTCCGCGCGATCGGATGACCGGCCCCGGGGGCCGTGCCATCAGCCCGGCGCTCCCATCTCCGCCGCCGCGTCGTCCGCCGCGACGGCGGCGGCTCGGCGGAACGGGATCGACGCGGCCATCGCCAGCACCGCGAACGCCGACACGGCCAGCGTCGCGGCCCACGCCCCGCGAGGCTGGTCCAACGAGTACCGCACACCGCCCACCACCGCCGTCGTCGCGACGAGCGCGCCGGCGAACGCGAGGGCGAGCACGCCCAGCGGGATCCGCAGCCAGAGGGACCCGCGACCCGACAGCGCGAACCCCCCGGCCATCGCCGCCAGCGGCACGGCGATCGCGCCGGTCCCGAGCGCCTGAGTGAAGAGCGCGGCGATCGCGCCGGGCAGGACCAACGGCGCCACGGCGAACGCCAGCGGGGCGAGTGCCAGCCACCGCCAGTGCCGTCGGCCGCCTCGCCTCCTGACCGCCTCCGCGAGGCCGAGGAGTGCGCCGGCCACGGCGCCGGGCAGGAGGACGGCGAGGAACGTGCCCGACCAGCCGAATGCGGAGGCGCCGCCCGCGATGGCCGCCATCCATCCGCGGAACGCAGCGGCCCAGGCGATCCCGCAGACCGCCCCGACGACCATCGCGGCGCCGACGCGCGGTGCGCCGCCGGGTCTCTTGCCGCGCTGCGCTTCGCCCATGATCGCCCCCTCGTTCGGATCCGCCGCCGTCAGGCGAACTCGGCCCGGAACAGCCGCATCGGCCCGGTCACGCCCTTGAGCTCCGCCGGGCCGACATCGCGGAAGACGATCCCGTCCCCGTCGCCGGAGTCCGCGATCGCCTGCGTGACGAGGACCTCGTTCGGTCGCGCGTAGTCGGCGATGCGCGACGCGAGGTTCACGGTCTGCCCGAAGTAGTCGCCCTGCTGGAACAGCACCGGCCCCGAGTGCAGGCCCACGTGCGCCGGCGGCAGTCCCGCGGCCGACAGTTCCTCGACCATCTCGAGGCCCGCGCGAACGGCGGGGCCCGGGTCCCGGAAGTGGAACATGACGCCGTCCCCGAGCCACTTGACCGGCTTGCCGCCATGGCGCACCGAGCCCCGCTGCACGAGTCGCGCCAGCGTCGCGGCGAGGTCGGCGGCGGCCTCGTCGCCGCGCTCCTGCGTGAGCCGCGTGTACCCCGTGATGTCGAGGAAGCAGATCGCCGGCGGACGCTCGAGGTGACTGTGGATGCCGGCGTTGGCCAGGAGCATCTCGAAGGTCTCGATGATGCTGCCCATCCAGGCCCGGGCCTGCTGGGCGTGGTACATGCCGAGCACGGCCTGCTGCGCCAACGGCGTGCTCAACTCGGAGAACGCGGGGTCCGAGATCTCCTCGGCGCTCTTGCCGGCGCGCATCGCCGGCGTGATGACCTCGGTGTTCCACCAGTCGGCTTCGGCCTCCGCCATCCGGCGGGTGCTCTCGCCGTAGACGCGGAGCAGGCGTTCGATGGCCGACGGCCGGAATCCGGCCTCGACCTGCACCGCGATGAACGGCACGACCGCCGACTCGTCGTCGCGCATCGGCTCGTCCGGATCGGGCGGCGGCGACCCGATCGCCTCCCTGACGGTCGTCAGGAGCTCGATCGGGATGCCCGTCCGGTCCGCCGCCTGCCGGAACGTCTCGCCCATGAGCGTGGCGAAGCGGCCGTAGGTGTCCGAGTCGAGGAAATCCAGCGTGATCGCGCCCTGCTCGAGCGCCGCACCCAGCCGCCCCAGCGGCACGGCTGCATCCTCGAGCGAGCGGGCCAGGAGCACGCGGCGGACGTCGGCGGACGAGAAGCTCCCGGGTCGCTCGGGAACGATGATCCCGAGCGCGACCAGCCGGTCGAGGTAGCTCCCCTCGACCCCGCCGCGTTCGGCCGCCTCCTCGCGTGAGAACCACCGCACGCGGCCGAGCCTAGCCCGACCGCGTCGCGAAGTGTTCGGTTTCCGGGCGTCGCGTTCTACTATCGACCGAGCGCCCTGGCATCAGCTCGGGCCCGCGACGTCACGGAGGACCGGGGTGGACGCAGCGAAGCCGGCGACGTCGACGGGATCGCAGACGCTCAGCCGCGGCATCCGCGTGCTCGAGGTGCTCGCCGACGCCGACCGGAACCTCACGATCGACGAGGTCGCCGCGGGGCTGGGCGTCCACCGATCGGTCGCCTACCGGCTGGTCCGCACGCTCGAGGCGCACACGCTCGTGACCCGTGATGGGAGCGGCCGGCTCGCACTCGGCACCGGACTCGCCGCCCTCGCGGCCGGCGTCGCGCGAGACCTGCAGCAGGTCGCCCTGCCCGAGCTCACCGAGGTCGCGAACGAGCTCGGTATGACCTGCCTCATCGCGGTGCTCGCCGACAACGAGGAGGCGGTCACCCTGCTCAGCGCGGCGCCCCGCCGGGCGATGACCGTGGTCTCGTACCGGCCCGGGCACCGGCACCCGATCACGCGGGGCGGTCCGGGCAAGGCGATCCTGATCGCCATGCCCGAGAGCTCCTGGCCCGCCGACGTGCCCGCGGCACTGCGCGCCGAGATCGCCGAGAGCCGCGCGCGCGGGTACGCGCTGAGCCACGACGAGGTCGTGCCGTCGCTCCGCTCGGTCGCCGTGCCGCTCACGCTCCCCGGCCAGCCGCCCGCAGCCATCGCAGTGATCCACGTGTCGATGCCCGCGCCGGAGAGCGAGGTCGCCGCGCGACTCGCGGCCGCGGCGCGCGCGGTGTCCCGCAGCTACGGGGCCTGAGCGCGGCGGCGGTCCGGTCCGGTCCGATCCGCCCGCAGCCGAACCCGTGGTCAGCGGGGGATCGACGCGTCCGTCGCCGCTCGCTGCGGCAGCAGGTGCTGTGCGAAGAACGCCTCGAGGTCGGCGGTCGCCGTGAGCGGCAGGACGTGCGCCACGTACTGGTCGGGCCGCACCACGACGACGGCGCCATCGCGTGCGATGCCGCGCTCCTCGAAGATGTCGGTGGGGCACCACGCGCTCGGCCCGGCCGCGAACACCTTCTCCCAGTCCATGAGCGCGAACGGACCGGTCCTCGGCCGGAACACCTCCGGCGCGGCCATGATGTCGACGTCCTCGTGCGGCTGCTGGTAGATCACCTTGACGTCGAACACGGCGTCGACGTCGACCCCGTCGGGCGTGTACCGCGTCAGCGGGGCGTCGGGCGACGACATCCACTCGGCCCAGTCCTGCAGGGCGGATGCCTCGCCGGCCGCGGGCGCGTCCGCGAACGCGTAGATCCGCCACCGTCCGTCGGCCCGCGCGTGGTGGCCGAGGTGCACGACGTTCCCGTCGCACACGAGCGACACCGGCGAGGACTTGAAGCGCATGCCGATGGGGAACCCGGTGGCGAGCGCCTGGTGCTCGCCACCGCCGGTGATCATCGACGGGCCGTAGTGCGTCATGAACCCCGACGGGAACTCGGCGGTGCCGAGGTAGTGCTTCGCCAGTTCCTGCGGGTCCGAGATCTCCTCCGGCTTGCGCGCCATGAGCGAGGACCACTCGCGGTCGAAGTCGATCAGCTGCTGCGCGACCGGCTGCCGCTCCGACGAGTAGGTCGCGAGCAGGTCGGCCGGTGCCAGGCCGGTGACGACCGAGCCGAGCTTCCATCCCAGGTTGAACCCGTCCTGCATCGAGACGTTCATGCCCTGCCCGGCCTTCGCGCTGTGCGTGTGGCAGGCGTCGCCGGTGAGGAACACGCGCGGAGCGGCGTCCGCCCCCTCGTCGCGGTCGTCGAAGTGGTCGGTCACCCGATGCCCGACCTCGTAGACGCTGAACCAGGCGACGTTGCGCACGTCGAGCGTGTACGGGTTCAGGATGTCGTTCGCCTTGGCGATGATCGTCTCGATCGGCGTCCTGCGCACCTCGTGGGTGTCGTCGGCCACCTCGCCGAGGTCGATGTACATGCGGCAGAGGTACCCGCCCTCGCGGGGGATGTGCAGGATGTTGCCCGCGGCGGAGTTGATCGCGCACTTCGTGCGCCAGTCGGGGAAGTCGGTGTTCACGACGACGTCCATCACGCCCCAGGCGTGCGCCGAGATCCCGCCGACGTGCTTGCGGCCGATCGCCTCGCGGACCCCGCTGCGCGCGCCGTCGCTGCCCACGACGTACTTGGCGCGCACCGTGCGCTCCTCGCCGGCACGCTCCCCGGCGGTGTGGCGCACGCGCACTTCGACGGGGTACTCGCCCGCGGATTCGGCGCCCTGGTCGTGCACGGTGAGCCCGGCGAACTCGATCCCGTAGTCGGGCACGATGCGCCCCGGCCCGTTGGCGGCGGCTTCGGCGAAGTAGTCGAGCACGCGCGCCTGGTTGACGATGAGGTGCGGGAACTCGCTGATCTTGTAGCCGTAGTCCTCGGTGCGGGAGGTCCGGATGATCTTCGTCGGGTCGGACGGGTCGGGGCCCCAGAAGTTCATGTACCCGATGTTGTAGGCCTCGGCGGTGATGCGTTCGGCGAACCCGAACGCCTGGAACGTCTCGACGCTGCGCGGCTGGATGCCGTCGGCCTGGCCGAGCACGAGGCGCCCCTCACGGCGTTCGATGACCCGGGTGACGACGTCGGGGTACTGCGAGAGCTGCGCGCCGAGCAGCATGCCGGCCGGACCGGAGCCGACGACGAGCACGTCGATCTCGTCGGGCAGTTCCTCCGGGCGGTCGATGCCGACGCCGGCGGCGGGCTTCACCCGGGGATCGCCGGACACGTAGCCGTGGTGGTGGAACTGCACGGGGTGCTCCTCACGTCGTCGTGGTGCGAGTCTCGCGTTCGATAATCGGATGTAGCTTTCGATTATCGCGCGGGGTCATGGTAGAGCCGCGTCCCTGATCGCACAAGTGCCGCCCGGTCCGGGCCCCCGCCGGGCATCCGCCCGCTCCCCGTGGCGCATGATGGAGGCACGGCCCAGCCGACGCGAGGGAGGATCGATGCGCACCGCCCCGTCGGCCAGCGCCGACGTCGTGATCGTCGGTGCCGGGCTCGCCGGGCTCCGCTGCGCCGAGCGGATCGCCTCGGCGGGGCTCGAGGTCGTGGTGCTGGAGGCGGGCGACGTCGTGGGCGGTCGCCAGCGCACCGACCGCGTCGACGGCTTCCTGCTCGACCGCGGGTTCCAGGTCCTGAACCCCGCCTATCCCGCGGTGCGTCGGTGGGTGGACGTCGCGGGCCTCGATCTCCGCGCGTTCCCCGTCGGCATCCGCGTGCGTCGCGAGGGCGGATGGGCCGAGCTCGGCCATCCCCTGCGCCGCCCTCGTTCCATCCCGGCAACCCTGGGCAGCGGGATGCTGCATCCGCGCGACGTCGCGGGGTTCGCCCGCTGGCTCGCCCCGGCGCTGCTGCGCCCCCGGTCGGTGATCGCCGGGGCGGACCGCACGCTCGCCGCGGCATGGGACGCCGCGGGCCTGCGCGGACCGCTGCGCGTGGAGGTGCTCGAACCGTTCCTCGCCGGGGTCCTCGCGGAGGATCGCGGCACGACCTCCGACGCGTTCGCGCGACTGCTGGTGCGGATGTTCGCGCTCGGCGCCCCCGGCGTCCCGGCTGCCGGCATCGGCGCCCTTCCGCAGCAGCTCGCGGCGCGCGCACGCGCGACGGGTGCCGACATCCGGACCGGGGCACGCGTGGTCGGCATCGATCGCCGGCAGCGCGGGCGCCGGCGCCGGGTGCGGATCGCCGGCGCTCGATCGCTCTCCGCCGGCGCGGTCGTGGTCGCGGTCGGCCCCGGCGCGGTCGCGGGACTCCTCGACGTGCCGGCGCCGGCCACCCGGGGGCTGCAGACCTGGTGGTTCGCGGCGGACGCGCCGCCGGCGGGTTCCGGGCTGCTCGTGGTGGACGGGCGCCGGGCCGGGCCGATCGTGAACTCCGTCGCCATGACGCGGACCGCGCCGTCGTACGCGCCGCCGGGCCGCCACCTCGTCCAGGCGACGGCGCTGCTCCCGCGCACCGCGCGGGCCGACCCTGCCGCGGCACCGTCCGAACCCGACATCCGGCGTCACCTCGCGGAACTCTGGGGTGCGTCCGCGTCCGACTGGCGTCTCCTGCGGCGCGACGACGTCCACGACGCGCTGCCCGCGCAGTCGCCGCCCCTGCGCACGACCTCGCCCGCCCGGCTCGACGACGGGCTCTACGTCGCCGGCGACCACCGCGACACCGCCTCCATCCAGGGCGCACTCGTGTCCGGCGATCGGGTTGGTCGCGCGGTGCTTCGCGACCTGGGGATCATCGCGCCTCGCGACGACGGCGACTGAGCGACGCGACGCGGCGGCGGCGCCGACCGGCACGGTCTCCCGTCCCCGTCGGCGCCGCCGGCCGTCGCGGATCCCGCCTCACATGGGCAGGAGCACGCCGTCGACGAGGTAGACGGTCGCGTTCGCCGTGCGCACGCCGCCGCAGATGACGTTGACGTCGTTGACCATCAGCTCATCGCCGGAGCCGGTGACCTCGACGGTCCCGCCCTGGACGGTCGCCTGGGTGCCCACGACCTCGTCGGGCGAGAGCTGCCCGGGCACCACGTGGTACGTGAGGATCGAGGTGAGCGTCTCGGAGTCCGTCTTCAGCGACTCGAGGGTCGCCGAATCGATCTGGGCGAACGCGTCGTCGACCGGCGCGAACACCGTGAACTCGTCGCCGTTCAGCGTGTCCACGAGGTCGACGTCGGGGTTCAGCCCGCCCGAGACCGCGGCGACGAGCGTGGTCAGCAGCGGGTTGTTGGATGCCGCGACGGCGACGGGGTCCTGCGACATCCCGACCACCGAGCCGGGCCCGTCCGGCACCGCCTCGGCGTAGGCGGCGCAGCCCGGGCCCACGAGGTCGGCGGCGGGGTCGGCCTCCATCGACTCGGCCTCCTCGCTCATCGTCGGCTCGTCGGCCATCGTGTCGGACGTCTCCTCGGCGCCGCCGCTGCTGCACGCGGTCAGGCCCAGCGCGAGGACGGCCGTGATCGAGAGCGCCGTCCCGGCGGAACGGATGCTGCGCATGGATCGCATGGATCTCCCCTTTCGGTTCGTCGGCCCCGGCGGGCCGTCACGTGGGGTTCGGCGCCCTCGCGAATGCGGTTTGCCCGCGATCCCGATCGGGTTCCACGGGGATTCCGACCAATCGGAACCGGGGTCCGGCTCCGAACCCCCGGTCGAATCGACGACCGAGGAGGTCCCGTGCTCGCTCTCGCCCTGATCGGACTGGCCGGTGGGCTGATCACCGGCATCTCGCCGTGCATCCTGCCCGTCCTGCCCGTCATCCTGCTCTCCGGCGGCGCCCAGGGCGCCCGGAGCGAGGGCGACGGCAGGCGGTCGAGCGGATGGCGCCCCTACCTCGTCATCGCCGGCCTCGTGGTGAGCTTCACCCTCGTGACCCTCATCGGATCGCTCCTGCTCAGCCTCCTCGGCCTGCCGCAGGACGTGCTTCGCTGGGCCGGGATCGTCGTGCTCGTGCTCATCGGCATCGGGCTCATCGTGCCCCGCTTCCAGGAGCTGCTCGAGGCGCCGTTCTCGCGCATCCCCCGGCGCGAGGTCGGCACCGACCGAGGCGGGTTCGGGCTCGGGCTCGCGCTCGGCACCGTCTACGTGCCCTGCGCCGGGCCGGTGCTCGCCGCGATCACCGTCGCCGGGTCGACGGGTCGCGTCGGCGTCGAGACCATCGTCCTCACCGCGTCGTTCGCGGTGGGCGCCGCGGCGCCGCTGCTCGCATTCGCGCTGGCGGGGCGCGGGATGGCGGAGCGGCTCGCGGCGTTCCGGCGCCGGCAGCGCGGCATCCGGCTCGCGGGCGGCGTCGTGATGATCGCCCTCGCCGTCGGGCTCGCGTTCAACCTGCCCCAGGCGCTCCAGCGGCTCGTCCCGGACTACACGGCCGACCTGCAGCGCGAGCTCGCGGGCTCCGACGAAGTCGCCGAGGCGCTCGACCTCGGCGGGCTCGTCACCGACGAGAACCGGCAGCTCTCCGAGTGCACGAACGGCGCGGCGGAACTGGAGTCGTGCGGGCCCGCGCCGTCGATCCGCGGCATCTCGGGATGGCTCAACACGCCGGGCGGCGAGCCGGTCGACCTCGACGACCTGCGCGGCCGGGTGGTGCTCGTCGACTTCTGGGCCTACTCGTGCATCAACTGCCAGCGCTCCATCCCGCACGTCGTCGCATGGGACGAGGCATACCGCGACGCCGGGCTCACCGTGATCGGCGTGCACTCGCCCGAGTACGCGTTCGAGAAGGAGGCCCGCAACGTCGCGGCGGGGGCCGAGTCGTTCGGCATCGAGTACCCCGTCGCCCTGGACGACTCGCTGTCGACCTGGACGAACTACCGCAACCGCTACTGGCCCGCGCACTACCTCATCGACGCCGACGGCACCGTCCGGCACGTCGCCTTCGGCGAGGGCCACTACGAGCGCACGGAACGGCTGATCCGCGAACTGCTCCGCTCGGCCGATCCCGCCGCCTCGCTGCCGGAGCCCACCGAGGTCGCCGACGAGACGCCGAACGTCGGCACCCTCACCCCGGAGACCTTCCTCGGCACGACCAAGCAGGTCAACTTCGCCGGCGACGAGCCGTACCGGCGGTCCACGACCGCCTTCACCCTGCCCGAGCGCCAGCCGGCGGACTCCTTCGCGCTCGAGGGCGGGTGGGCCCTCGACACGCAGGCGATCGCACCCGAGGGCGACGGCGGCGCCATCCGGCTGCGGTTCACGGCCGCCGAGGTCCGCATGGTGGTCTCGGGCGAGGGCACGATCGTGGTGCGCGACGGCGACGATACCCGCCGGATCGCGGTCGGCGGCGTGCCCCGCTCGTACGCGGTGCACGAGGGGGCGGACGTCGGCGACGGCGAACTGCTGGTCGAGGTCCCGGTCGGAGTGACCGCCTACTCGTTCACGTTCGGGTGAGTCGCCCTATCCTGACGCCCTGAGGGGCTCGAGGGCGGCGAGGACGAGGTCGAGGCCGAAGGTGAACTCCTCCGACGGGTCGTAGCCGGCCGCGACGAGCTCCGCCGCCGACTCGTTGAGGTAGGGGAACTCGTCCGGGGGAAGCTGCGGCAGGTAGACGCCCTCGGTCATGACGGCGAGCTCGTCGGCGGTGTCGAACGGCAGGCCGGCCTCCTGGAGGGCGAACCCGTAGACGTAGCTGTCGAGCACCCAGTTGGCGTGCGTCGCCATCACGACCGAGAAGCCGGCGCGCCTCAGGCAGGCGGTGACCGCTTCGCGATGCCGCAGGTTGGCGGGTCCCGGCGAGGTCCGCGACTCCATCAGGCTGATCGCCCACGGGTGGCGTGCGAGGACCTGTCGGGCGGACACCGCGCGCCGTCGCATCGCCGCCCGCCAGTCGGGCTCGTCTCGCGGAAGCTCGATCTCGTCGAACACGAGGTCGATCATGGCGTCGAGCAGTTCCTCCTTGTTCGCCACGTAGTGGTACAGGGACATCGCGCCCGCGCCGACCACGCCGGCGAGCCGCCGCATGCTGAGTCCGTCGACCCCCTCCCGGTCGGCGAGCCGGACGGCTTCGACCGCCAGCCGGTCCTTGCTCAGCCCCGCCTCCGCAGCCCCCTGACGGTCTTCGCTCGTGGGCACCGGGTCTCCTCGCTCGATCGGACGTCTTGACAATCGTACAGCGTACGGCGCAGAGTACAGTGTACGACGTACGGTGTACGAACGATTGGGATCGTGGCCGGACGTCCGAGCCGCCGCCGCTCCGGCGGAGGAACACCCCCGTGAAAGAAGGACCGATGACCACCACGACGAACACCCGGAACCCGCTCGAGAACGCGCCGATCCCCGTGCAGGCCAAGCTCGCCGCCGCCTGGACGAGCTTCATGTTCCTCTACATCTACGTGGACTACCTGCACCTCTACCGACCCGGCGTCGTCGACGACATCTTGGCCGGCGTCGTCTTCGAATTCGACGTCCAGCCGGCGCTGATCACCGGGTTCCTCGCACTCATCTCGATCCCGTCGCTGATGGTGGTGCTCTCCGTCGCGCTCCCCGCCCGGGTCAACCGCGTGGCCAACCTCGTCGTGGCCTCGCTGTACATCCCCGTCACGATGTTCAACGCGGTCGGCGAGACCTGGGACTGGGCCTCCTTCTACGCCCTCTCCATCGGACTCGAGCTGCTGCTGCTCGCCTTCGTGCTGCGGTCCGCCTGGGCCTGGCCCCGCACTGCGCGGTCGGCGCACACCTCGACCGGCCCCGACGGTGCGGCCGTTCGCACTCGGTAGCACGATCGATCGAGACGGGGTGGGGGGTGCCCGACGGGCGCCTCACGCCCCGTCGCCGGTCGGCGTCACCGACGCCGGCAGCGGCAGCGCCTAGACCTGCACCATGTCCGCGAAGCGCGAGAAGTGCCCGTGGAAGGCCACGGTCACGGTGCGCGTGGGGCCGTTGCGGTGCTTGGCGACGATGAGGTCGGCCTCGCCTGCGCGCGGGCTGTCGCGCTCGTACGCGGATTCGCGGTGCAGGAGGATCACCATGTCGGCGTCCTGCTCGATCGAGCCCGATTCGCGGAGGTCGGAGAGCGCGGGCATCTTGTCTGCACGCTGCTCGGGACCTCGGTTCAGCTGCGACAGCGCGAGCACGGGAACCTGGAGCTCCTTCGCGAGCAGCTTCAGCGCACGCGAGAACTCGGAGACCTCCTGCTGCCGGCTCTCGACGCGCTTGCCGCTCGTCATGAGCTGGAGGTAGTCGATCACGACCATCTTCAGGCCCACCCGCTGCTTGAGGCGCCGGCACTTCGCGCGGATCTCGACGAGGGTCATGTTGGGGGAGTCGTCGATGTAGAGCGGCGCATCGTTGATGCGCCCGCGCGTCGAGGCGATCGTCGTCCAGTCCCGCGTGTCGACCGTGCCCTTGCGCATGTTCTGGAGGGGCACGGATGCCTCGGCCGAGAGCAGGCGCATCGCGATCTCGCTGCGCCCCATCTCCAGGGAGAAGAAGATCGTCGGGAGGTCGTGCGTGACGGCCGCCGACCGGGCGAAGTCGAGCGCGAGCGTGGACTTGCCCATCGCGGGACGCGCGGCGACGATGATCATCTGGCCCGGGTGGAAGCCGTTCGTCAGGTCGTCGAGGTCGGCGAACCCGGTGGGCACGCCCGTCATCTTCCCGTCGGTGTGCTTGGCGGCCTCGATCTCGTCGATCGCGGTGCCGATGGCGTCGGTCAGCGGGACGTAGTCCTCGCTCTCGACGGAGCCCGTGACGTTGTAGATCTCGGCCTGGGCGTTGTTCACGAGGTCGACGACCTCGCCCTCGCCCGAGTAGCCCATCTGCACGATGCGCGTTCCGGCCTCCACGAGCCGGCGCAGCAGCGCGCGCTCGGCGACGATCGAGGCGTAGTAGCCCGCGTTGGCCGCCGTCGGGACGAGGCTCGTGAGCGTGTGGAGGTACTCCACCCCGCCGGCGCGCTGCAGGTCTCCGGTCTTGGTGAGCTCGTCGGTGACCGCGATCACGTCGGTCGGCTCGCCGTGCGAGTAGAGCGAGAGGATGGCGTCGAAGACGACCTCGTGCTTCGGCACGTAGAAGTCGATGCCGCGCAGGGTCTCGATGACGTCGGCGACCGCGTCCTTGGAGAGCATCATGCCGCCGAGCGCGCTCTGCTCGGCGAGCAGGTCGTGCGGCGGGGTCCGCTCGCCTCGCCGAGAGTCGGCGTCGACGGGCTCGGCGACCCCGATGTGCGCGATCGACAACTGCTACCTCCGGCTCGCTTTCCGGGCGGGCTCCCGCCTCGGTCCCAGACCTATCAGGACCCGCCCACACGTTCCCCCAGGCCACCCTCTCGAGCCGGCGGGAGCACCCGCTCCGACCACCCCTGAAGGTGACGCTGAATCACGATAGATAAGGGGTTCCGAGCGCACAAGCCAGCCTGTGGATAACTCTGTGGAGGACGTGGGCGAAACGCCGTGGAACTTGTGCACACAGCCTGTGGAGAACTGTGGATATCCCGTGGACATGCGGGAGTGAAATGTGCCCTGAACAGGTATTCTCGGCATCCACACCTGTGGGGGAAAAGTTCTTCTCAATTCCGGATACGGACGCGCCCCTCCTGTGCACAAAGCTGAGGACAACGCCCCGGAACGAGGTCTTGCGCGCGCACTCCGAACGGGTGTAATGCGGTGCACGCAAACGACGCGGCGGCGGGCCCATCGCCCGCCGCCGCGTCGTGTCGATGCGACTACTTCGCCGCGACCACCTGAAGGGTGATCGTCGCGGTGACGTCCTCGCGGAGACGGACGGTGACCTCGTGGTCGCCGACCGACTTCACCGGTGCGGGGAACTCCACCTTGCGCTTGTCGATGTCGCCGAGGCCCGCGTCCGCGACCGCGGTCGCGACGTCGGCCGGCTTGACCGAACCGAAGAGGCGGCCGCCGAGGCCGGCCTTGACGGCGAGGCGGACCTTGCCGTCCTCGAGCTTCGCCTTGAGGGACTGCGCGTCCTCGAGCGAGTGCAGCTCGCGCGCGGCGCGCGCGGCCTTGATCTGGTCGACCTGCTTCTGGCCGCCGCGGGTCCACGGGGTCGCGAAGCCCTGGGGGACCAGGTAGTTGCGGGCGTAGCCGTTCTTGACCTCGACCACGTCGCCGGCGGCGCCGAGACCCGAGACCTCGTGCGTGAGGATAACCTTTGCCATTGTCGTGCTCCTTAGCGGCCGGAGCCCGAGTAGGGCAGGAGCGCCATCTCGCGCGCGTTCTTCACGGCGCGGGCGATGAGGCGCTGCTCCTGCACGGAGACACCGGTGATGCGACGGGCGCGGATCTTGCCGCGCTCCGAGATGAACTTGCGAAGGGTCGCGACATCCTTGTAGTCGATGACGCCGACCTTGACGGACTTCGCCGGGGCGGCGTTCTTCGGGCCCTTGCGAGGCTTGCGGCGGTCGCCGCTGCTCTTTCCAGCCATGGATTCTTTCCTGTCTTGGAGATCGGATCGGGCGGGCCGGCCACGGGGCCGGCGCCCGGAGTGTTAGAAGGGCGTCTCGTCGCCGAAGTTGGTGCCCGGCGTGTTCCACACGTCGGCACCTCCGGACGACTGGGACGGTGCGCTCGGCGCCCACGCGTCATCGGACCGGCCGGACCCGCCCCCGTAGGAGGAGGAGCCGCCGCCAACGCCGCGGTTGGACTGGGCGCGCGTCACGGACGCGGTGGCGTAGCGCAGGCTCGGGCCGATCTCGTCGACCTCGAGCTCGATGGTGGTGCGCTTCTCGCCTTCCTTCGTCTCGTAGGAGCGCTGCTTGAGACGCCCGGAGGCGATGACACGGGTTCCCTTGGTGAGCGACCCTGCGACGTGCTCGGCGAACTCGCGCCAGCAGCTCGCACGCAGGAAGAGCGCCTCGCCGTCCTTCCACTCGTTCGCCTGACGGTCGAACGTGCGGGGGGTCGACGCGATCGTGAAGTTCGCGACCGCGAGCCCCGACTGCGTGTAGCGCAGCTCGGGGTCGGCGGTGAGGTTGCCCACCACGGTGATGACGGTCTCGCCGGCCATGAGGACTAGGCGTCCTTCTTGGCGGCGGCGGTCGCCTTCTTGGCCGCACGCTTGGCCTCGTCGGCGCGCACCTTCTCGGCACGGGCGACGGCCTCTTCGGTGCGGAGGACCTTGGTGCGCATGATCGCCTCGCTGAGGTTCAGCTGGCGGTCGAGCTCGTCGGTGGTGGCCGACTCGGCCGTGAAGTTGACGACGGCGTAGATGCCCTCGGACTTCTTGTTGATCTCGTAGGCCAGGCGACGCTTGCCCCAGATGTCGACGGTGTCGACGGTGCCGCCATCGTTGCGGATGACGTTGAGGAACTTGTCGAGGCTCGGAGCAACGGTGCGCTCGTCGATCGACGGATCGAGGATGACCATCAGCTCGTACTGGTGCATGACAGACCCACCTCCTTCGGACTCAGCGGTCACAGACGGTCTGTGACAGGAGGGTGTTCATGCGTCGTACCGCGGAGGCCCGGAGTCGGGCGCGCAGACAACCTTCATATCGTAACGGATGCCGCGTCCCTGCGCACATCCGTCGGGCGCCTAGGCTTCGCCGCGCTCCGCCCACCAGGCGAGGAGGCGCTCGCGTGCGGCGTCCTCGCCGATGGGTCCCTCGTCGAGGCGCACGTCGAGCAGGTACTTGTAGGCCTGCCCGACGACCGGCCCGGGGCGGATGCCGAGCGCCGACATGATCTGCTCGCCGTCGAGCTCGGGCCGCACCGCCGCGAGCTCCTCCTCCTCGGCGAGGCGGGCGACGCGCTCCTCGAGGTCGTCGTAGGCGAAGCCGAGCCGGTCGGCCTTGCGGCGGTTGCGGGTCGTGACGTCCGCCCGGGTCAGGATGTGCAGCCGCTCGAGCTGGTCGCCGGCGTCGCGCACGTAGCGGCGCACCGCCGAGTCCGACCAGGCGCCATCGGCGTAACCGAAGAATCGCAGGTGCAGTTCGATGAGCCGTGAGACCGCCTTCACGGTGTCGTTGTCGAAGCGCAGCGCCCGGAGGCGCTTCTTCGCGAGCTTCGCGCCGACCATGTCGTGGTGGTGGAACGACACCGCACCACCCGGTTCCAGCTTGCGCGTGGCGGGCTTCCCGATGTCGTGCAGCAGTGCCGCGAGGCGCACCACGAGGTCGGGGGAGTCGAGCTCACCGCGCGAGACCTCGTAGTCGATCGCCTGGTCGAGCACGGTCAGGCTGTGCTCGTACACGTCCTTGTGGTGGTGGTGCTCGTCGATCTCGAGCCGGAGCGCGGGGACCTCGGGCAGCACGCGGGCCGCGATCCCGCTGTCGACGAGCAGGCGGATGCCACGGCTCGCCTCACCGGTCATGAGCAGCTTCGACAGCTCGTCGCGCACGCGCTCCGCCGAGATGCGCTCGATCTGGGGGGCGAGCGCGCCCATCGCCGCGAGCGTGCCCGGCTCCACGTCGAAGTCGAGTTGGGCGGCGAAGCGCGCGGCCCGCATCATCCGCAGCGGATCATCGCCGAACGAGACCTCCGGCGCCGAGGGGGTGCGGAGGATGCCGGCGATGAGGTCCTCGACCCCGCCCGACGGGTCGACCAGGGTGCGCGCCGGGAGCCGGAGCGCGAGCGCGTTGACGGTGAAGTCGCGACGCACGAGGTCGTCCTCGAGCGAGGTTCCGAACTCCACCTCGGGCTTTCGCGAATTCCCGTCGTACGCGTCGGCGCGGTAGGTCGTGATCTCGACGGTGTGCCCGTGCAGCTTGGCGCCGATGGTGCCGAACGCCCGCCCGATGTCCCAGTGCGCCTCGGCGATCGGCGCCACCACGCCGAGGATCTCGTCGGGCGTGGCATCCGTCGTGAAGTCGAGGTCGTTCGTCGACCGGCCGAGGAACGCGTCGCGGACGGGCCCGCCGACCAGGGCGAGCTCGAAGCCGGCCGCCTCGAAGGCGTCGGCGAGCGTGGCGACCGTCGGCGAGGCCGCCAGGCCCGTCAGCCGGTCGAGGGCCTCCGCGACACTCTGCATTGCTCCATGTTAGGCAGGACGCACGCACGCCGGGCGCCGAGCGCCCAGCGCGCGACCCGCCGCACCGGCGCCCGCGGACGCCGCATCCTCGCAGTCCCCACGCCGTAGAATCGCCTCCATGCCGGCCGAGTCGAACCCTCCTCGACGCCTGCGCCGACTTCTCTCCCTGCTCGCCCCCGCGGCCCTCGCCGCGGCCCTGGCGGGTGCGGGCGCGATCGTGCCCTTCGGCGGACCAGCGGGTCCGTGGCGCGCCGTCGCCGCCGATGAGGAGGGGGTCCGCGTGAGCGTCGCTCCCGTCGTCGCCCCGCAGGCGGCGGCCGGCGACCCGCTCGAGGTCGAGGTGGAGCTGGTGAACGGCTCGGACGCCCCCGTGCCGGCGGGAGAGCTCCGACTGGGCGTCGCGCGCACGGGGATCGACGATGCCGCCGGGCTCGACGCGTGGCTCTCCGGCGCCGCCGGTTCGCGCGTGGTCCAGCAGCAGCCATCCGCCACGCTCTCCGTGGGGGCCGCGACGACCTACCGGATCACGCTCCCCGACGACGCCACCGACGCGGGTGATCCCGTGATCGGCCTCAGTGCGTCGCTCACGATCGACGGCGCCGAGATCTCCTCGGACCGCACGGCGGTCGCGAACACCCGGGTCGAGCGCTCGTCGCAGCCGGCACTCGCCCTCGCCTACCCCCTGAGCGTGCCCGCGAGCTCGGACGGGCTCGTCCCCGCCGACGACCTCGAGTCCTGGACCGGCCCGACCGGGTTGCTCACACGCCAGCTCGAGGCCGTCACGGGCCTGCCCGTCGCCGTCGCCGTCGATCCGCGCATCCTCGCATCGATCCGCGTGCTCGGCGCCTCGGCGCCCGAGTCGGCCGTGGAGTGGCTCGATGCGCTCGACCGCATGCCCAACGAGGTCTTCCCCCTCACGTACGCCGACGCCGACCTCGCCGGCCAGGCCCAGGCGGGCCTCGAGGCGCCGCTCGAGCCGCTCGGACTGTCGGACGTGATCGACGCGAGCGACTTCTGGGGTGAGGTGACCCTCGGCGGTGTCACGACCGGCGCGGGGGAGACGCCCTCCGATGACGACCTGGTCGCGTGGGCGTTCACGCGCACCGACATCGCCTGGCCGGCCGACGACACCGTCGCGTCAGGTGACCTCGACCGCATCGCCGCCAACGGCCTGACGACCTCGATCCTCGCCCCCGGGAACGTGGAGCCGGCGGATGCGACCTCGAACGCGGCCTCCACCATCGACGGGCGCGCCGCGGTCGTGGCCGACTCGCGGGTCCAGGACGCGCTGCGGGCGGCGGCCGCGGCCGAGACCGAGGTGGGATGGCGCGGGGAGACCGCACGGCTGCTCGCCGAGCTCGCCGTGTCCCCGGCCGACGGCTCGTCGGTGATGCTGGCGACGTTCGCCCGCTCGGCGGGGGCCGACGCGGATCGCGTCGGAGCGACGCTGCGCGAGCTCGACGGATCGGACTGGTCGCGAGGCGCGACCCTGGCCGAGGCGATCGGCGCGCCGCCGCAGGCCCGCACGCTGGCGTCCATGCCCGAGGACCCGCAGCGGATCCGAGACATCGGGAGGCTCCTCGCCGCCGAGCAGTCCGTCGACGCCTTCTCCGACGTGCTGTCCGACCCGTCGCTGCTCTCCAACCCCGCGCGACGCCAGTTGCTCGCGCTGCTCGGAGTGGGGTGGCTCGAGCCGGAGGCGAGCTCCGACTGGAGCCAGGCCGTCGGCCGCTGGCTGATCGACCAGCGCGCGCTCACCGACGCCGTGCGCGTCGTCCCGAGCAGCAGCGTGCTCGTCGTCGCGAGTGAGACCGGCATCCCGGTGACCGTCGAGAACGACCTGCCCTACGCCGTCGACGTGGTCCTCACGGTCGACCCCTCGAACGGCCGGCTGCTCGTCCAGGACGCGGTCGAGGCCACCGTCGAGGGCGTCAGCCGCCAGACGATCCGCGTCCCCGTGGAGGCGGGCGTCGGCTCCGGCGAAGTCGACCTCGTCGTGTCGCTCAGCTCTCCCTCCGGCACCCCGGTGGGCGGCACCGTGACGATCCCCGCGAACGTGCATGCCGACTGGGAGGGCGTCGGGGCGGCCGTGCTCGCCGCGACCGCCGTCCTCGTCTTCACCGTCGGCATCGTGCGCACGGTGCGCCGCCGGCGCCGGGCACGCATCGCGACCGCGACCGGCGACGCCCGGGCGGACGCGGCGCCGGAGGCCGGACCCGAGACCGATGCGGCCCCGGCGGAGGACGCCGGCCCGCAGGACGAGCACGCTCGGGCGCAGCCCGCGGCGCGACCCGAACGCCAGGAGGAACCCACGGATGGCTGAGGACCGCATCGCCCGGGCGAGCATCTTCCTCGCGTCGGGCACGATCGTCTCGCGCCTGCTCGGATTCCTGAAGGCGATCGTGCTCGCCGCCACGATCGGCGTCGTCGGCTCCGCGAGCGCGGACGCCTTCGCCGTGGCCAACGGCCTTCCGAACACGGTCTACGTCATCGTGGCGGGCGGCGTGCTCAGCGCGGTGCTCGTTCCCCAGATCGTCCGGGCGGCGGCGCACGCCGACGGCGGAAGCGCCTACATCAACAAGCTCGTGACGCTCGCCCTGGTCGTGATCGGCGGAGCCACGGTCGTCGCGACGGCCGCGGCCCCGCTGCTGGCGTGGATCTACGGCGGCAGCCTGCCGCCGGACACCCTCTCGCTCGCGACGGCGTTCGCGTTCTGGTGCCTGCCGCAGATCTTCTTCTACGGGCTCTACACCCTCCTCGGCGAGGTGCTGAACGCCCGACGCAGCTTCGGCCCCTTCACCTGGGTGCCGGTCCTGAACAACGTGGTGGCCCTCGCCGGCCTCGTCGCCTTCGGCCTCCTGTTCGGCTTCGACCCCGACGGCACTCGCACCGCCGACCAGTGGACGCCGGGCATGGTCGCGCTGCTGGCAGGCTCGGCGACGCTCGGCATCGTGGTGCAGGCGGTCGTGCTGTTCTGGTTCTGGCGCCGCATCGGCCTGCGCTACCGCCCCGACTTCCAGTGGCGCGGCGTGGGCCTGCGCTCCACGGGCCGGATGGCCGGGTGGACGTTCGGGATGCTGCTGCTGACGACCTTCGCGGGCATCGTGCAGACCCGGGTGGCGAGCGCGGCGTCCGGCGACGACGCCTCGATCGCCGCGATCGAGAACGCCTGGCTCATCTTCATGCTCCCGCACTCGGTCATCACGGTCTCGATCGCGACCGCTTACTTCACGCGCATGAGCGAGCACGCTCGCGACGACGCCCTCGACCGGGTCCGCGACGACCTCTCGGCCGCCGTGCGCGGCATCGGCCTGATCCTGCTCCTCGCGTCGGCCGTGCTCATCGTGGTGGCCTACCCGTTCGCCGCGGTGTTCCAGCCCGGCAACCTCGCGAACGCGTCGGCCCTGGGCAACGTGATCATCGCGTTCGCGATCGGCCTCCTGCCGTTCAGCGTCCTCTTCGTCGTGCAGCGCACGTTCTACGCGCTCGGCGACACCCGCACGCCGTTCCTGTTCACCCTCGTGCAGGTCGTCGTGTTCACGGCCCTTGCGCTCACCAGCATGCTGCTGCCGCTGCAGTGGCTCGCCGTGGGCGTGGCGCTCTCGACCACCGTCGCGGGGACCGTCCAGCTGATCGTGGCCGTGACGCTGCTGCGCCGCCGACTCGGCACGCTCGACGGGCGGCGGGTCGTGGCGAGCCTCGGCCGCGACGTGGTCGGCGTCGTCCTTCCGGTCGCGGCAGGAGTCGCCGTCGTGTGGTCGCTCGGCGCGTTCACCGAAGGCGGCTTCGCCATCGCCGACCGCCTCGGCGCCATCCTGGCCATGGCACTCGCCGGCCTCGTGATGGCGACGCTCTACTTCGGGATCCTCTGGCTCCTCCGTTCGCCGGAACTGCGCGGTTTCGCCGCGCCGGTGCTGGCGCGGCTCCGGCGCCGCTGAGCCGATCCCGGGGCGCTCGGGCGGCCGCCCTCCCATGCCGCCCCGCAGGCTCCCTGAGACCCGCCCGAGAGCACGGAAGCACCGGAATACCGGCCGCCTAGACTGTGTTCACCTTGTCGTGGCATCCTCACGTCGGATGCCCGAGCAGTGCACAGGATCGACAGGAGCGGGTTTGCGCGACATCATCATCATCGGATCGGGGCCGGCGGGCTTCACCGCCGCCATCTACGCGGCTCGCGCCGAGCTGAAGCCGATGCTCATCGCGAGCTCCGTCGAGATCGGCGGCGAGCTGATGAACACCACCGAGGTCGAGAACTTCCCGGGCTTCCCCGAGGGCATCATGGGCCCCGACCTGATGGGCAAGATGCAGGCCCAGGCCGAGCGGTTCGGCACCGAGGTCGTCTACGACGACGTCGTCGAGCTCGAGCTCGAGGGTCCCGTCAAGCGCGTCAAGCTCGGCAGCGGCGCCGAGCACGAGGCGAAGGCCGTCGTGTTCGCGACCGGATCCGCCTACCGCAAGCTCGGCCTGCCCGAGGAGGAACGCCTGTCCGGCCACGGACTCTCGTGGTGCGCCACGTGCGACGGCTTCTTCTTCCGCGAGAAGAAGATCGCGGTGGTCGGCGGCGGCGACTCGGCGATGGAGGAGGCGACGTTCCTGACCCGCTTCGCCGAGAAGGTCTACGTCATCCACCGTCGCGACCAGCTGAAGGCGTCCAAGATCATGCAGCAGCGTGCCTTCGACAACCCGAAGATCGAGTTCGTCTGGAACGCCGAGGTGTCGGCGATCCACGGCGACACCGCCGTGACCGGTGTCTCGCTCCGCGACACCGTGTCGGGCGACGTCCGCGCGCTCGACCTCGACGGGCTGTTCGTGGCGATCGGCAACGACCCGCGCACGCACCTCGTGCACGGAAAGCTCGATCTCACGCCCGAGGGCACGATCGCGGTCGACGGCCGCTCGTCCCGCACCTCGGTCGCCGGCGTGTTCGCCGCCGGAGACGTGATCGACCCCACCTACCGCCAGGCCGTCACCGCCGCGGGTTCGGGGACGGTCGCCGCGCTGGACGCGGAGCACTACCTCGCCGCCCTCGAGGACACCGGCGACGAGCCCGAGGCCGCATCGGAGGAGGCCGCCGAGGTCGACCACCTCGTCGCCGTCGACCTCGCCGACGCCGCGCGCTGACCCGACCTCCGGTGGCGTCGGACTTCGACGCCACCGCCACGAACCCTGCCGACAGCAAGGAGAGACGCATGACTGCACGCGCAGTGACCGAGGCCACCTTCGACCAGGAGGTGCTGCAGAACGACAAGGCCGTCCTGGTCGACTTCTGGGCCGAGTGGTGCGGCCCGTGCCGCGCCGTGAGCCCGATCCTCGACCAGATCGCGACCGAGCACTCCGAGAAGCTCGACATCGTGAAGCTGAACGTCGACGAGAACCCCGGCCTCGCGATGAAGTACCAGATCACCGCCATCCCGGCGATGAAGGTCTTCAAGGGCGGCGAGGTCGTTCGCACCGTCATCGGCGCGAAGCCCAAGCCGATCCTCGAGCAGGACCTCGCCGAGTTCATCGGCTGACGTCGCGCTCGGGCACGTCCGAGGGCCCGGCTCCCGCGCTGCGGGGCCGGGCCCTCGCGCGTGCGGCGATCGGGGTGCCCGGCGGGCGCAGCGTCATCCGGTTCGGGCGGGCGCGGGCCGCTGGCTAGCATGGGATGCCTGAGCAGAACGGAACCCCCAGCAGTGACTTCCGACGGAGTGCCCGCCCGGGCCGGCAACAACCTCGACCCGTGGTACGCGAACTACGCCGACCGTGCGGCCGGCCTGGCCGCGTCGGAGGTGCGCGCCCTGTTCGCCGTGGCCTCGCGCCCCGAGGTGGTCTCGCTCGCCGGCGGCATGCCGTACGTCTCGGCGCTGCCGCAGGAGCTCATCACGTCGGCCTTCGAACGGACGATGCGCGAACAGGGGCCGGTCGCGCTCCAGTACGGCTCCGGGCAGGGCATCCCGGCGCTCCGGGCGCACATCCTCGAGGTCATGTCGCTCGAGGGGATCCGCGGTGCCTCCGTCGACGACGTCGTGACGACCACCGGATCGCAGCAGGCGCTCGACCTCGTCGCCAAGCTGTTCCTCGACCCCGGCGACGTGGTGCTCGCGGAGGCGCCCTCGTACGTCGGCGCGATGGGCGTCTTCCGGTCCTACCAGGCGTCGGTCGTGCACGTCGCGATGGATGACGAGGGGCTCATCCCCGATGCGCTGCGCGAGACGATCGCGCACCTGCGCGGGCAGGGCCGTCGCATCAAGTTCCTGTACACGATCCCGAACTTCCACAACCCCGCCGGCGTGACCCTCTCGGCGGCGCGGCGGCCCGAGATCCTCGAGATCTGCCGCTCGAACGAGATCCTCGTCCTGGAGGACAACCCCTACGGCCTGCTGCACTTCGACGAGCCGGCCCCCGACGCGCTGCGGTCCATGGACTCCGAGGGCGTCATCTACCTGGGGTCCTTCTCGAAGACGCTCGCACCGGGCTTCCGCGTCGGGTGGGCGCTCGCGCCGCACGCGATCCGCGAGAAGCTGATCCTCGCCGCCGAGTCGGCCATCCTCTCCCCGTCGTCGTTCAGCCAGCTCGTCGTCTCCGAGTACCTCTCCGAGGCCGACTGGCGCGGCCAGATCGACGCGTTCCGCGAGGTCTACCGTGAACGCAAGGAGACGATGGTGGGTGCGCTGGGGGAGTACCTTCCGCAGCTGACGTGGACCGACCCGAACGGCGGCTTCTACGTGTGGGTCAGCCTGCCCGACGTCCTCGACTCCAAGCAGATGCTGCCGCGTGCCGTGCGCGAGCTCGTCGCCTACACCCCGGGGACGGCCTTCTTCGCCGATGGACGCGGACGGCATGCGATGCGGCTCTCGTTCTGCTACCCGACGCCGGAATCGATCCGAGTCGGGATCCGGCGCCTCGCCACCGTGGTGAACGGCGAGCTCGACCTGCTCGACACGTTCGCCGGCACCGGCACCCTGCACCTGCCCGATCGCCCCGGCATCGAGCTCGCCCCGCCAACCGACCTGAAATGATGGAGAACCCCTGATCATGAGCGATTCCAACGGACTCTCCGTCGTCGTGCTCGCCGGGGGGATCTCGCATGAACGAGATGTCTCGCTGCGGTCGGGCCGCCGCGTGGCGGATGCGCTCTCGTCGGCGGGGCACCGGGTGGAGCTGCTCGATCCCGACGCCGGCCTGCTGCCGCGCCTCACCGAGCACCGCCCCGACGTGGTGTTCCCCGCGCTGCACGGATCGAGCGGGGAAGACGGCACGCTGCTCGAACTCCTCGCCGCGCTCGGCGTCCCGACCGTCGGCTCCACCGGTGCCGCTGCGCGGCGGGCCTGGTCGAAGCCCGTCGCCAGCTCGATCGTCCGGCGCGAAGGCGTCGCGGTCCCGGAGTCGATCGTGCTCTCGCACGAGGCGTTCCGGGAACTTGGCGCGGCGAGCGTCCTCGGAGTCGTGCGGGACGCCCTTCCCGGCGATCTCGTCGTCAAGCCCGGCTCCGGCGGCTCGGCTCAGGGCGTCACGATCGTCGAGGATCCGGCGAGGCTTCCGCGTGCGATGGTCGACGCATTCACCTACTCCGACGTCGCGATCGTCGAACGTCGGATCATCGGCACCGAGCTCGCGGTGGGCATCGTCGAGTCGGAGGGCGCCGAGCGGTCACTGCCTCCCGTCGAGATCGTGCCGTCGGCGGGCGTCTACTCGTTCCAGGCCCGGTACAACGCGGGGGAGACGACGTTCTTCACACCCTGCCGGCTGGACCAGGAGACGATCGACCACGCCGCGGCGGTGGCGCTCGACGCGCACCGGGCCCTCGGGCTCCGGGACCTCTCGCGCGTGGACCTCATCGTCGACGACGAGGGTACCGCGTGGTTCCTCGAGGCGAACGTGATGCCGGGCCTGACCGAGACGTCCCTCCTGCCGCTCGCGATCGAGGCCTCGGCGACCGACGCCGCGACGGTCTACGACGAGCTCGTCCGCGCGGCGGCGCGACGAGGCGCCTGACCGGGTCGGTCGCGGTACGGCTCGGAACGGGTCAGAGCCCCTCGAGGTTCTCGCCGAGCTCCGAGAGAATCCGGCGAAGATCCTGAACCGTCGCGAAATCGATGTTGATCTGGCCTTTTCGTGCACCGAGCGAGATCCGCACGCGCGTGTCGAGCCGGTCTCCCAGACGCGTCGAGAGGTCGTCGAGGAACTCCTGGCGCTTGCCCGCGGCGGGCTTCACGCGACCGGGCTTGGGCGCTTGGGCGACGATGGCCTCGGCGGCGCGCACCGAGAGGTCCTCGTTCACGATCTTGTCGGCCAGCCGCTGCATGGCCTCGGGGTCGCCGGCCGCGAGGATGGCGCGAGCGTGTCCGGCGCTCAGGACTCCTGCGGCGACCCGCACCTGCACCGCCTCGGGGAGCTTGAGGAGTCTCAACGTGTTGGAGATCTGCGGACGTGAGCGGCCGATCCGGTTCGCGAGCTCCTCCTGCGTGATGCCGAAGTCGGCGAGGAGCTGCTGGTACGCCGAGGCCTCCTCGAGCGGATTCAGCTGGGAGCGGTGGAGGTTCTCGAGCAGGGCGTCGCGGAGCATCGCCTCATCGGCGGTGTCCTTGATGACGGCCGGGATGCTCTCGAGGCCCGCGGCCTTGGTCGCGCGCAGTCGGCGCTCGCCCATGACGAGCTCGTACTTGCCGGGCTGATCGGCGTGCGGTCGGACCACGATCGGCTGCAGGACACCGAACTCGCGCACCGAGTGGACGAGCTCGGCGAGATCGTCCTCGTCGAAGCTCGTCCTCGGCTGCTGGGCGTTCGGCACGATGTCGTCCGGTGCGAGCCGCGCGAGGTGGGCTCCGGGGACGGTCACGAGGTTGGCATCCGCGGCCTGCTCGACCGCGGCCACGGCGGTGGCCGGGGTGTCGGACTCGCGGAAGAACACGTCGACCGGGCGTTCGGGGCGCTTGGCCTGCTCATCGGTGGGGATCAGGGCGCCGATCCCGCGCCCGAGTCCGGTGCGCTTGGTCGCCATCAGCTCGACTCCTTCTGCTGTTCGGTCCCACGCTCGGCACCACGCCACGCGATCTCCGCCGCCGCCTCGCGATAGGAGAGGGAGCCGGTCGACGTGAAGTCGTACGTGATCACGCTCTGGCCGTAGCTCGGCGCCTCGGAGACGCGGACGGACCGCGGGATGATCGTGTCGAGCGTCTGCGCGGGGAAGTGCTCACGGACCTCCTGCGCGACCTGCTGGGCGAGGTTCGTCCGCGAGTCGTACATCGTCAACAGGATGGTGGAGAGGCGCAGCTCCGGATTGAGGTGACGCTCGATCAGGTCGATGTTGCTCAGGAGCTGCGACAGCCCCTCGAGCGCGTAGTACTCGCACTGGATCGGGATCAGCACCTCGCGAGCCGCCACGAACGCGTTGATCGTCAGCAGGCCGAGGGAGGGCGGGCAGTCGATGAACACGTAGTCGTAGGGCTGCGCCATCGAATCCAGGTGCGCATCCAGGGCGCGACGCAGCCGTTGCTCGCGGGCGACGAGCGAGACGAGTTCGATCTCCGCGCCCGCGAGGTGGATCGTGGCCGGAACGCAGTGGAGGTTCTCGTGTTCGGTCGACGGCCGCACCACGTCGGCGATCGGCAGGTCGGAGACGAGGACCTCGTAGACGCTCTGCTGGTCGGAGCGGTGGTCGACACCGAGCGCGGTGGACGCATTGCCCTGCGGGTCCAGGTCGACGACCAGCACCCGGGCGCCTGCGCGCGCGAGCGCGGCGGCGAGGTTCACGGCGGTGGTCGTCTTCCCGACGCCGCCCTTCTGATTCGAGATCGTGAAGACGCGCGGAGCCGTGGGGAGCGGCAGCACCGCCTGATCCAGCGCGTTCCGGCGCCGGGTCTCGTCGGCAAGCTGATCGGCCAGGGGAGTTCCTCCGTCTGTCGGGGATGTTTCACGTGAAACCACCGCGTGTTCAGCCGAGGCGGCGACCGAGGTCGGCGGGGCGTCGTACGCATGGAAGGCCGGCGCCGGATCGGCGACGGGCGGCGCTCCGAACTCGGGCGTCCTGGAGTTCTCCGCCTCGACAGCATACGTCCCGTCCGCCTCGGGCACGGCCTCGGCGGCGGTCTCCGAGACCGCGGGCGCAGCGATGTCGGAGGGGGGAGGGGGCGAGCTTCCATCCACGTCCGAGCCGACGTCAGGATGCGTGGGGGATGATGCGGCGGGGTGCTCGCGCGATTCGCTTCGACGGGACGCCGGCTCCTGCAGGCTCGAGACCGTATCGGCGGTCTGCTCGCCGACGATCTCGCGGATGATGTCCTCGAGCAGGCGGTCCGGATCGCCGTGTGCTCGAGGCTGCTCGCCGACCGGGTCGAACTGTGCGGGATCGTCCGCGAGCGCAGCGGCGGTCGCGGCATCCCAGTCGAACCGCGTCGGGACAGGTCGTGCGTCGGGCTCTCGAGCCGCCGGAGCGGAGGGTGAGGCATCCTGCGGCGGCACCTGGGGGGCGGGAGTGGGAGCCGAACGGCCGTGACCGGCCTCGTCCACTCGACCGACCGGGTCCTGCGGACCCGCGGCGGGGCGCGAAGGTCGTGAGTCGGAGTCGTCGGTCGAGTGAACCTTCGATCCGGAGTCTGCGGGTCGAGCAACCGGGCCGGGTTCCCGATCCTCGGGGGAGCGCGTCATCCGAGTCTCGCGCGGGGGCGCCCACCGACGGTCATCGGCGTCCTCGGGAGCGCGAGCCGGGAGTGGTGATTCATCGCGCGGCGCGCCTGCGCGTGCCGAGGACTCGTGCGGACGCAGCAGGGAATCGAAGTCCGGCTCGTCGCCGAACGCCGACGGAGATCCACCCTGTGCACGCCGCTGCGCTTCGTAGGCCTCGATGCGGGTGGGCTCGGGGGTTCGATCCTCCGAACGTGGCGTACTGATGTCGGGCGCCGGTCGCCTCCGCTGGAACCAGCCCCGCCCACCGTTCGCCATGCCCCGCTCCTGACCGATCCACGCCCCCGCCGTGCCCTCACGACGCGGCTTCCGGCTCCCAAGCCTAATCGTCGCCGCAGACGCGGGACGAGGTGATCGCCGGGCATTCGAGACTCGGCCATCGACGGCCCTCTCCGCCCGGCACGAACTCGACCGTGCGGCCGACGGATGCGTTCGATCGGGTGCCGTCACCCGGTTCGGGCCCGCCCGGGCCGGAGCCGTTTCACGTGAAACGCGTCTCGGACGAACATCGGGCGACGCTCGAACCGCAGCCGGACGCCGTCCGCACTGCAACGACGTGACGTCCGGGCAGACCATGACGAGTCGGCCACCCGCACCGCATGACGCCGTCGACCGTCCAGGGCGCGATCGCGCCCGATCGGATATCTGGTTCATGGCCGGGGAGAGGCGATCGGACGGTGGCCATGGTGCATTCCCGAGGTCGTCCTGCGCCGAGGACTTCCGCTCCCGACGGTGCCCCTGCGTCGGGGTCGCGCACGACCCCGTCTCCGCTCGATTCCGTGGCCGCTCGATGCGAGTTCCCGCCTGCACGACCCGACTCCGGATCGGCGCCGGCGCTGGCGGCCGCCACGCCGGATCGGCATCGCGTCACGACAGCCAGGGTTGGCCCGTCGGTCAGGCCTGTCCACCCGCACCGTCATGCCACCCGAACCAGCACGCTCGCTTCGCTCCTGCGTCCTCAGGGCAGTCCCGGTGCGTGTTTCACGTGAAACGTGGCGAACGAGAACCCGTGGCGTGGAGCTTCGCACCGTACGTGGAGCGAAGCGATCCTGTCCGTCGCGAACTCCACCAGGCTGCCGGCGTACTCGTCGCCCGACGACGCGAGGCATCGGCTCGGAGCGCGAGTCGTCATTGCAGCGCGAGATGTTTCACGTGAAACGAGCCGCCCAAGGAGACCCCGGGGACGGTGCCAGGACAATCGATCCTCGGTTCCGCGGGTCTCCACGCTCCACGGACGGGACCCACCGGCGCCGGCGCCCGCGTTCCACGTGGAACGCGAGCAGGGAGTACGAGGGTCGACCCGCTCGGCGATCACCAGGAGTAGGTTGCGGAGATCGTTCCCGACGACGGGTCGAGCGCCACGGGACCACCGTGGGGGAGGATCCACTGCGGACGGGTGTGGCCGAACGGCGGGCCGACGCAGACGACCGCATCCGGACAGTACCGATCGAGCTGGGTGAGGATCGCGTCCCGCTGGGCCTCGCGCCGAGCTGCGCGCGCGGCCGGCTCCGGGTGCTCAGTGAGCGAGCTCGTCGGCGGGCGGGCCGCGATCACGCCCGCGAGCGGCGCGAGGAGTCCCCGCTCACCCATCGCCTGCAGCATCCCGGAGACCCAGTCCGCCGATGGCAGCGTCTCGCTGGTCTCCATGAGCAGGATCGTGCCGTCCAGGACATCGGGGGAGAACGGAAATCGATCGGCCACCATGATCCAGTCCAACACCTCGAGGCAGCCGCCCCACGTGCGTCCGCTGACCGGCCGCGACCCACCCGACCACGTCCAGGGCTCCGTCGCCTCGCGTTCCCCGTGCTCGCGAAGGGACCGCGGGTCATCCCAGGGGATGCCGAGGTCCTCCGACTCGCCCGGGTCGATGATGTCGAGTGCGCCGCCGTCCAGCAGCGCGGCGCGCAGCGAGCGGAGGTGCACCTCGTCGATCCCCGGCCCCGGCCCGACGTGGACCTGCGTGCTTCCGCCATAGAACCCTCCGATCCCGATCGTCCAGAGCCAATGCAGCAGGTTCGTGTTGTCGCTGTAGCCCACGAACGGCTTCGGGTCGCGAAGCGCGATGTCGGGGTCCAGGTGGGGGATGACCCGCAGTTGGTCCTCCCCGCCGATCGTGGCCACGATGGCCCGGATGGACGGGTCCGCGAACGCGGACATCAGGTCCGATGCTCGGTCCTCCGGCGAGGCGTCGAGCCGACGCGTCGTCGGGAACTCGATCGGGACCAGTCCGGTCGCATCGGCGAGGCGTCGCATCGCCTGCTCGTGGATGGCGGGGAAGACCGCCGGTGCCGCCCACGACGGCGAGACCACCGCGACGCGATCACCCGGGCGGGCCTTCGGCGGCGACTCGACGCGATGGGCGTTCACTGCTCGATCATCCCGCGGTGACCCGCGCGTGCCGACGACTCGGCGCGCGCGTCGTCGATCCACTCGACGTCGACGCCGTGATCAGGTGCGGCGCGTCAGGCCGGCGCGTTCGTGCCGGACAGGGCCGATCGGGCAGCGGCGGGGCTTCACGGTACGAGCAGCTCGGACCGCGCGATGGCGGAGCGAAGACGGGATCGGCAGCGCGACCGAGTCGGGCCCTCGATCAGGACGACGGTGTGCGGGCCCGGAACACCCGGGTGACGTCCTCGACGACACCCTCTCCGAGCACCAGGACCTCGACGCCCTGGAGCTTGTACTTGCGGATCGCCTTCTCCGCGGCGCCGATCTCACCCTGCACGCCGCCGCCCTTCATGAGCACCAACTCGCCGCCGGGTCGCAGCAATGGCGCCGTGATCGGAATGAGGGTGCGGAGCGCGCTCACGGCGCGGGCCGTGACCTGATCGAGCCGACCGGCGAGCTTCGCCTCCTCCGCGCGGGCCCGCACCACGTCGACGTTCTCGAGGTCGAGCTCGGCGACCTGTCGGTCGAGCCACGCCACACGTCGCTCCATGGGCTCGATCAGCGTGAACTGCACGTCGGGTCGTGCGATCGCCAGCACGAGGCCGGGCAGACCCGCGCCCGACCCGACGTCCCCGACGCGACCTGGTCGGAGCAGTGGCGCGACGAGCCCCGAGTTGACGATGTGGCGGGACCACAGGCGGGGGAGTTCGAGCGGGCCGATGAGGCCGAGCTCCTCGCCCTCCCGGGCCAGGTTCTCGGTGAACCGCCGGACGTGCTCGAGCCGGTCCTCGAAGACCGCCGCGGCGGAATCCGGTTCGGGCTCGAGCGCGTCGCGCCAGGTCGAGGTGTCAGTCATGTTTCACGTGAAACGGCGGAGCTCAGCCGACCCGCGTGATCACGGTGTGACGATCGGCGCCCTCGCCGCGAGACTCCGAGTGCAGTCCACGCTCGGCCACGAGGTCGTGCACGAGCTTGCGCTCGTAGGACGACATGGGCGGAAGGGCCGCCTCGGCCGCGCCATCCTCGAGTCGGTCCGCTGCGTGGGCGACCAGGCGAGCGAGTTCGTCGCGGCGTGCGTCACGCGAACCGCCGATGTCGAGGATCAGACGCGAGAACGCGCCGGTCTTCGTCTGCACCGCGAGCCGCGTGAGCTCCTGCATCGCCGTGACGGTCTCGGGGCGCGAGAGCACCGAGAGGTTCGCGTCCGCCGACGCGGCATGCACCGACACGTACGCGCGGCCGTTGCGGGCATCGATGTCGATGTCGCCGTCGAGGTCGCAGATGTCGAGCAGTTCCTCGATGTAGTCGGCGGCGATGTCGCCCTCCTCCTCGAGCTGCGCGAGGGAACGGGTCGCGGCGTCGTCCTGGACGTCGGTCATCGGGTCACTTCCTGTTCTGCTTCTTCGACCGGGACTTGCCCATCGGCTGCTGCCGCTGCGTGCTGGTCGGCTTCTGGTCCTCGGCCGAGGCATCCTCTCCCGACTCGACGACGAGCTTGCCCTTGCGTGCCAGTCGCGCCTCGCGCGCCTTCGCAGCCTCGCTGCCGGGGGTCGGCATGTTGCGGATCACGATGAACTGCTGGCCCATGGTCCAGAAGTTCGAGACGAGCCAGTAGAACATCACGCCGAGCGGGAAGGCCACGCCCGAGAACGCGAACACGAGGGGGAGCAGGTACAGCAGGATGCGCTGCTGCCGGAACATGGGGCTCGCCTTGGTCTCCGGCGACATGTTCTTCGAGACGATCTGGAGCTGGGTGATGAACTGCGACGCGGTCATCAGCACGATCATGACGACGGCCACGACCATGACCTGCCACGGGCCGCCGGCGTTCATCGCCTCGATGAAGGTGGAGCTGAGCGGGGCGCCAAGGAACTCCGCGTTCGAGAACGATTCCGCGAGTGCCGGCGTCAGGACGCCGACGCCGCCGCGCTCCGCGTGCCGCGTGGCGTCGTTCAGCACCGAGAAGAGGCCGAAGAAGATCGGCATCTGGAGCAGCAGGGGCAGGCACGACGAGAGGGGGTTGGTGCCGGTGCGCTTGTAGAGCTCCATCGTCTCGCGCGACATCGCCTCGCGGGAGAACTGGTCCTTCTTGCCCTTGTACTTGTCCTGGATCTTCTTCAGCTGCGGCGCGACCTCGAGCATGCGTCGCTGGCTCTTGATCTGGCGGACGAAGATCGGGATGAGGGCGGCGCGCACGACGATGACGAGGCCGACGATCGAGAGGACCCAGGTGATCCCGGCGTCGAAGGGCAGGCCGAGGAACGTCCAGAGCGAGTGGAACGCGACGAGAATCAGCTCGATGACCCATTTGATGGGCCACAGGATGATGCTGAAGATGTCCATGGGGGTGGGTCAGTCCTTCCGGGACGTGATGGGGGAGAGCTCGGGTTCGTCGCGTGCGACGAGATCGATGCCGACGTGCGAGTGGTCGTGGCCGTTCGGTGCGCGGCCTGCCGCCTCCGGGGCGGACGGGACCGGGGTGCCGGCGCGGCGGCGACCGGGGCGATGCGCGTGACGGCCGCGCTCGCTCGCCGAGCCGGCCCACGACGAGGGGATGACGAGGCCGAAGCGAGTGACGTGGAAGCGTCGCACCCTGGGCAGCGGAACGTCGTCGATGCCGCCGGCAGACCAGGGGTTGCAGCGCACGATCCGCCAGGCGGTGAGCGCCGACCCGACGACGAGGCCGCGGTGCTGGACCGCACCGAGTCCGTATGCGGAGCACGACGGGTAGTAGCGGCAGACGTCGCCGTAGAGCGGGGAGACGACGGCGCGGTAGGCGCGGATCAGCAGGACGCCCGCGTTGCGGGGGAGGAGCCAGACGAACCACGCCAGGTCGCGCATCAGGCGCCTTCCGTCGTCGCCGGTCGTGACGCAGCCGGGCGGCCGGCACGAGGGACTCCGCGCCTCGGGGGCGCCGAGAGCGCAGTCGCCAGCTCGCCGCGAAGGGCTGCGTAGTCGGCGCCCGCCGCGGACGGGAGTGCGCGCACGACGATGTCGACGGCGGAGGTTCCACCGTCGACGAATTCGCGGCCGGCGGCCTTGAGCCGTCGCCGGACGAGGTTCCGACGGACGGCCGTGCCGACCTTCTTGGACACGATGAAGCCGAAGCGCGCGTCGGCGCCGGCGTCCCGTGAGCGGATGTAGCTCACCGTATGGGCGCCGGCGACCTTCGCACCGCGACGCACGACCGACCGGTAGTCATCGGCGCTCGTGATGCGGTTCGCTTTGGCGAGCACCGAGGAACTTACGCGGAGAGCTCGGTGCGACCCTTGGAGCGGCGGGCCGCGAGGATGGCGCGGCCGGCGCGGGTGCGCATGCGGGCGCGGAAGCCGTGCTTCTTGGCGCGGCGGCGGTTGTTGGGCTGGAACGTACGCTTGCTCATTCTTCTTCTCCGACTGGGACTCCCGCGCTCAGACGCGTCACAGGTGCGTCGGCGGGAAAACTCGGTGCCCGAAAGGGCTGCGGTCAACTGATTAAAACTACGGCCCTGCGGCCATCGCGGTCAAACCGAGGCGCACTCCGGACTCGACATTCTCCACCGATCCACAGGTTCGTGCCCGGAACGACACGCCGCGGCGCGGCGGATCCGCGCCGCGGCATTTGTCCGGGGCAGCCCGATTCGCTAGCGTGTGACACCAAGTTATCCCCAGCCTGCGCGGCGGAATCCCGCGGTTCTCGCGACACTGCTCACAGGCCGTGGACAACTGTGGACAGACGCCTTCGGGCCGCTCCTCGGATCGTTCGGGGGGAACGACGAGCGGCCACCGGACGGTGCGAGAGATTGCGGGGAGCGATGACGGAACAGCCCATCACCGAGACGTGGGCGACGGTCCTGGAGCGTCTCACCGACGACGAGGCCATCACGCCGATGCTCCAGGGATTCCTCAACCTCGTCGAGCCCAAGGGCATCGCCGCCGGCACGTTCTACCTCGAAGTACCGAACGACTTCACCGCGAGCATGCTGAACCAGCGCATGCGGGTCTCACTGCTCTCCGCCATGAGCGCGATCGATTCGCCGGCCCCGGTCACCTCCTTCTACGTCGTCGTGAATCCCGAGCTCGAGGAGCTCCGGCAGCAGGATGCCGCGACGGGCGACCCGATCACCGGACCGGCCGCACCGACCGGCCTCCCCGGCGCGGGCATGGGTACGGGCATGGGCGGCGTCGGCCTGGCCGCGATGCCGATGGGAGGCGACCAGGCCGCCGAGGCGATGGCCGCCCCGCAACCGATCTTCGACAGCGCCGGCGTCGACCGCCCGCGCGACGCCCGGCTCAATCCCAAGTACTCCTTCGACAGCTTCGTGATCGGCCAGTCCAATCGGTTCGCGCACGCGGCCGCCGTCGCCGTCGCCGAAGCGCCCGCCAAGGCCTACAACCCGCTCTTCATCTACGGCGACTCGGGACTCGGCAAGACCCACCTCCTCCATGCGATCGGGCACTACGCCCAGAGCCTCTATCCGGGCATCCGGGTGAGGTACGTGTCGTCCGAGGAGTTCACGAACGACTTCATCAACTCGATCGCGAACAACCGCGGTTCGCTCTTCCAGCAGCGGTACCGCAACATCGACATCCTCCTGATCGACGACATCCAGTTCCTGCAGGGCAAGGCCGAGACGCAGGAGGCCTTCTTCCACACCTTCAACACGCTGCACGACCACAACAAGCAGGTCGTGATCACGAGCGACGTGCCGCCGAAGCACCTCACCGGCTTCGAGGACCGGATGCGCAGCCGGTTCGAGTGGGGCCTCATCACCGACGTCCAGGCGCCCGACCTCGAGACGCGCATCGCGATCCTCCGGAAGAAGGCTCAGAACGAGCACCTGCAGGTGCCCGACGACATCCTCGAGTACATGGCGTCGAAGGTGTCGAGCAACATCCGAGAGCTCGAGGGAACGCTCATCCGCGTGACCGCGTTCGCAAGCCTGAACCGGACTCCGGTCGACATGCCGCTCGTGCAGACGGTGCTCAAGGACCTGATCACGGATGACACGGACAACGTGATCGCGCCGGTCGACATCATCACGGCGACCGCGGACTACTTCAAGCTCACGGTCGACGACCTGTACGGATCGAGCCGGTCGCAGGCGGTGGCGACCGCACGGCAGATCGCCATGTACCTCTGCCGGGAACTGACGAGCCTCTCGCTCCCGAAGATCGGCCAGCTCTTCGGCAACCGCGACCACACGACCGTGATGTACGCGAACAAGAAGATCTCGGAGCTCATGAAGGAGCGTCGCTCGATCTACAACCAGGTCACCGAACTGACCGCCCGCATCAAGCAGACCGCCCGCTACCGCTGATCCCGGATGCCGCCGCGCGCGCCGCTCGGCGCGCGGTTCCGGCGACCCGTCCGACGGCCCCGGAACCGCCCGCCGGGCGATTCCACACAGGTGTGGACAATCTGTGGATTGTTAACGAGCAACCGCGTCGCTGCTGTTGAAACGGTGCCACGGCCTGTGCACAACTCCGAACGCCATGCGGCGGCGCTCGGCCTCGATGCGCCTGGTTTCCACACGTCGTGCACAGCTCGAAGGGGCCCCGATCGCACTGCCCGGGCGGATCTCCGCACGCCATCCACAGTTTCCACACCGGTTAACGCCGTTAAGAGATATCTGGATTAAGACACGGCGTTCGACAACCTCGGACGCGCGGCGGGCGCCGGTCGCCGGATCGCCGCACACCCCGCATGATTCGCCGGGTCCGGGCGAGGCCATCCGGATAGCATGGGACCCACCCAGCACCTCCACGACGGGAGAACCGTGAAGTTCCAGGTCAATCGCGACGTCTTCAGTGAGGCCGTGTCGTTCGCCGTCAAGCTGCTGCCGCAGCGCACGACCCTGCCGATCCTCTCCGGGGTGCTGATCCAGGCCGAGGGCGACGGCCTCGTCCTCTCCTCCTTCGACTACGAGGTCTCCTCGCGCACCGAGATCCAGGCCGATGTCGAGGAGCCCGGCACCGTGCTGGTCTCCGGTCGCCTGCTCGCGGAGATCGCGGGCCGGCTGCCCAACGCACCGGTGCGCGTGTCCACCGAGGAATCCCGGATCTCGGTGACGTGCGGGTCCGCGAGCTTCACCCTCCTGTCCATGCCCGTCGAGGAGTACCCCTCGATCCCGGAGATCGGCGAGCAGACCGGCGTGGTCCCCGCGGAGGAGTTCGCGTCGGCCGTCGCGCAGGTCGCGGTCGCCGCATCGCGGGATGACGTGACGCCGGTGATCACGGGCGTGCAGCTCGAGGTGCGCGAGACGAACCTGAGCCTGGTCGCCACCGACCGCTACCGGGTCGCCATCCGCGAGATCGAGTGGGACGGCGGCGGGGTCGCCGACGCCGACGAATCGCCCGCGGCCGCACTCGTCCCGGCACGCACGCTCCAGGAGGTGGGCAAGACCTTCGGGCACTCGGGGAACATCTCGGTGGCGATCACGAGCCGCGACGACCGCGAGCTCATCGCGTTCTCCGCGGACCGACGGACCGTCACGAGCCTGCTGATCAAGGGCAACTTCCCGCCGGTGCGGCGCCTGTTCCCCGACACGGTCGACAACTACGCGGTCATGAACACCGCCGAGCTCATCGAGGCGACCCGGCGCGTGGCGCTGGTGCTCGAGCGCGAAGCGGCACTGCGGTACACGTTCTCCTCGGAGGGGCTCACGCTCGAGGCGATCGGCAGCGAGCAGGCGCAGGCCTCCGAGTCGATCGACGCGATCCTCACGGGCGACGAGACGGTGGTCTCGCTCAAGCCGCAGTTCCTGCTCGACGGCCTGCAGGCCGTCCCGAGCGAGTTCGTGCGCATCTCGTTCACCAAGACGGAGAACCCCAACAAGCCCGGGCCGGTGCTCATCACGAGCCAGACCTCGCGCGAGCAGGCCGGGTCCGACAGCTACCGCTACCTGCTCCAGCCCAACCTGCTGCTCCGCTAGGCCCGGCGGCCCGGCCGGCCGTGTCGGTGCGTCCGGGTAGCGTGAGGGTTCGCAAGAAGGGAGCCGCACCGTGCACGTCGCGAGGCTCTCGCTCACCGACTTCCGCAACTACGAGTCGGCCGAACTCGCCTTCGAGCCGGGCCCGACCGTCATCGTCGGTCGCAACGGCCAGGGCAAGACCAACCTGGTCGAGGCGATCGGCTACCTCGCCACGCTCGGCTCCCATCGCGTGTCCGGCGACCAGGCGCTCATCCGTGCCGGTGCGGATGCCGCGATCGTCCGCGCCCTGCTCGCCTCCGGCGGTCGCGAAGTCCTGCTGGAGCTCCAGCTGAACCGCGCGGGGTCCAACCGCGCCCAGGTGAACCGCGGGTCCGCCAAGCCGCGCGAGCTCCCGCGCTACGCGCACTCGGTGCTCTTCGCTCCGGAGGACCTCGCGATCGTGCGCGGCGAACCCTCGGTGCGCCGTCGAATGCTCGACGGGCTCCTGGTGCAGCGGGGACCCCGCCTGGCGGGGGTGATGGGCGACTACGAACGCGTGCTCAAGCAGCGCAACTCGCTGCTGAAGAGCGCCCGCGCCCGAGGCCTGGTGGCATCCCAGCTCACCACGCTCGACATCTGGGACGAGCGGCTGGTCGAGCTCGGTGCGGAGCTCATCGATCGCCGCGCCGAGCTGGTCGCCGAACTGCGCGCCCCGGTGGCGGCGGCGTACCGCGCGATCGTCGATGCGGACCACCGGCCCGAGCTCGAGCTCGTGCTCTCCATCGACGGAGCAGATCCGGACGATCCCGATCCCGATGCCGACGCCGCGCCCGCCGGCCCAGCCGATCCCGGTTCGGAATCGTCGACGGCCGATCGGTTCGCCGGGGCACTGGCCTCCCTCCGGCGCAAGGAGCTCGAGCGGGGGATCACCCTCGCGGGTCCGCACCGCGACGACGTGCGGCTGCTGCTGAACGGGCTCCCCGCCAAGGGGTACGCGAGCCACGGCGAGTCGTGGTCGTTCGCGCTCGCCCTGCGCCTCGCGTCCGCCGAGCTGCTCCGGGGCGACTCGAGCACCGGCGATCCGGTGCTCGTGCTCGACGACGTCTTCGCCGAGCTCGACCGGTTGCGCCGGGAGCGACTGGCCGACGCCGTCGGCGGCTACGAGCAGGTCCTGATCACGGCCGCGGTGCTCGAGGACGTCCCGGCGGCGCTGGCGGACCGGGTCGTGCACATCGCCGCCGGCCGCGTCGTCGAGGCCCCGGAACACATGCCCTCGGAGGCATCCGGTGTCTGAGGCCGCGCGCACCTACGCGCACTTCCGGGAGATCTTCGGCGGCGACCCGAGGATCCGCCCGGGTCGGTCTCGTGCCCGCGCACGCGGGGAGAAGGGGGGCAGCGAGCCGTTCGCGCCGGGCCGGGACCCGAAGTCGCTCGGATCGGCGATCGACGCGCTCACCGCGCAGCTCGGCTGGACGGGCCCGCTGTCGCAGCAGGAACTGCTCTCGGCGTGGCCCGACATCGCCGGAGACGAGATCGCCCGGCACTCCGAGCCCATCGCGATCGAGGGCGGGGTGCTGCAGGTCCGGTGCGAGTCCACCGCCTGGGCGACGCAACTCCGGTTGATGCGGGACGACCTCCTGCGCGCCATCCTCGACCGCCACCCGTCGGCGGGCGTCGACACCATCCGCTTTCAGGGGCCGGACGCCCCCACGTGGAAAAAGGGCCCCAGATCGGTTCCAGGGCGTGGCCCGCGCGACACCTACGGCTGAGAAGACAAATTCGGTCGATCCGTCGTTGTCGAGCCCGCAGATCGGCGCGGAGCGGCTTTCGAGCAGCCGGGACTTGATAGGATCAAGGGTCGCCAGAACGACGGTTTGGAGCCCGATTCACCCATGACAGCGGAACCGACGAAGGCCCAGGGTGCGCCTGAATACGGCGCCGACGCGATCCAGGTTCTCGAGGGCCTCGAAGCGGTTCGGAAGCGCCCCGGCATGTACATCGGCTCGACGGGGCCCAGGGGACTCCACCACCTCGTGTACGAGATCGTCGACAACTCCGTCGACGAGGCGCTGGCGGGATTCGCCGACCGCATCGACGTCACGATCCTGGAGGACGGCGGGGTGCGGGTCGTCGACAACGGCCGCGGGATCCCGGTCGACACCCACAAGACCGAGGGCCGGTCGACGGTCGAGGTCGTCCTGACCGTGCTGCACGCCGGCGGCAAGTTCGGTGGCGGCGGCTACGCGGTCTCCGGCGGCCTGCACGGCGTCGGCTCGTCGGTCGTGAACGCGCTCTCCACCCGGCTCGAGGTCGAGGTGCAGCGGCAGGGCCACGTCTGGCGGCAGTCGTACGACGTCGGCGTCCCGCGCGCTCCGCTCGCCAAGGGCGAGGAGAGCGACCGGACCGGCACCACCATCACGTTCTGGCCGAGTCCCGACATCTTCGAGACGGTCGAGTTCGACTACGAGACGCTGCGCACCCGCTTCCAGCAGTACGCGTTCCTGAACAAGGGGCTGCGGATCACGCTCACCGACCTGCGTCGTGGGCACACCGAGATCGAACCGGAGGACACCCCGGAGACGGAGGCTGAGCCGGCCGCACCCCGGACCGACACGTTCCTGTATGAGCGCGGCCTGGTCGACTACGTGGAGTACCTCAACAAGTCGAAGAAGGCCGATCTCGTCAACGACGAGGTCATCTCGTTCGAGGCGGAGGACGGCGCCCGGCGCATCGCCCTCGAGGTCGCGATGCAGTGGACGACGGCGTACAACGAGTCGGTCCACACGTACGCGAACACGATCAACACCCACGAGGGCGGCACGCACGAGGAGGGCTTCCGCGCGGCGCTCACGACGCTTGTGAACCGGTACGCGCGGGAGAAGGGCATCCTGAAGGAGAAGGACGACAACCTCTCCGGCGACGATGTCCGCGAGGGGCTCACCGCCGTCATCTCCGTGAAGCTCGGCGAACCGCAGTTCGAGGGCCAGACGAAGACCAAGCTCGGCAACACCGAGGCGAAGTCGTTCGTGCAGCGCGTGGTCGGCGACCAGCTCGGCGACTGGTTCGACCGGAACCCGGTGCAGGCGCGGGAGATCATCCGCAAGGCGATCCAGGCCGCCACCGCCCGGATCGCGGCGCGGAAGGCGCGCGAGGCGACCCGGCGGAAGGGCTTCCTCGAGACGAGCGGCATGCCCGGCAAGCTCAGCGACTGCACGAGCAAGGACCCGACGATCTCCGAGATCTTCCTCGTCGAGGGCGACTCGGCGGGCGGTTCGGCGAAGACCGGCCGCGACCCGGAGACCCAGGCCATCCTGCCGCTGCGCGGCAAGATCCTGAACGTCGAGAAGGCCCGGCTCGACCGAGCGCTCGGCAACGCCGAGATCCAGGCGATGATCACCGCGTTCGGCACGGGCATCGGCGAGGACTTCAACGCGGAGAAGGCCAGGTACCACAAGATCGTGCTGATGGCCGACGCCGACGTCGACGGCCAGCACATCACGACCCTGCTGCTCACGCTGCTCTTCCGCTACATGCGCCCGCTCATCGAGATGGGCTACGTCTACCTGGCGCAGCCGCCGCTGTACCGCATCAAGTGGTCGAACGCCGACCACGACTACGTGTACTCCGACCGCGAGCGCGACGCCGTGATCACCGACGGGCAGGCCTCCGGCCGGCGCCTGCCGAAGGAGAACGGCGTCCAGCGCTACAAGGGCCTCGGCGAGATGAACCACCAGGAGCTGTGGGACACGACGATGAACCCCGAGACCCGCACCCTGCTGCAGGTCACCATGGACGACGCGGCCGCCGCGGACGAGATCTTCTCGACCCTGATGGGCGACGACGTGGAGAGCCGACGGTCATTCATCCAGAAGAACGCGAAGGACGTGCGTTTCCTTGACATCTGACACCATCGAGCCCGGCGCGGGCGACGGCGAGTCGTTCGGCATCCACGGCCGGATCGACCAGGTCGACCTGCACCTGGAGATGCAGCGCTCCTACCTCGACTACGCGATGAGCGTGATCATCGGGCGCGCCCTGCCCGATGTCCGCGACGGACTGAAGCCCGTGCACCGCCGAGTCATCTACACGATGTACGACGGCGGCTACCGCCCCGACCGGGCGTTCTCGAAGTGCACGCGCGTCATCGGCGACGTGATGGGGCAGTTCCACCCGCACGGCGACACGGCCGTGTACGACTCGCTCGTCCGGCTCGTGCAGCCCTGGGCCCTTCGATACCCGCTCGCGCTCGGCCAGGGCAACTTCGGCTCCCCGGGCAACGACGGGGCGGCCGCCCACCGGTACACCGAGACCAAGATGTCGCCGCTCGCCATGGAGATGGTGCGCGACATCGAGGAAGACACCGTCGACTTCAAGGACAACTACGACGGTCGCACGCAGGAGCCGACGGTCCTGCCGAGCCGCTTCCCGAACCTGCTCGTCAACGGCTCGGTGGGCATCGCGGTGGGCATGGCCACGAACATCCCGCCGCACAACCTCCGCGAGGTCGCCGACGGCGCGCTCTGGGCGCTGGAGCACCCGGAGGCGTCCCGCGAGGAACTGCAGGACGCGCTCATCGCTCGGATCAAGGGCCCCGACTTCCCGACCGGTGCGCAGATCCTCGGCGTCAAGGGCATCCACGACGCATACCGCACCGGTCGCGGGTCGATCACGATGCGCTCGGTGGTCGCCGTCGAGGAGATCCAGGGCCGGACGTGCCTCGTCGTCACCGAGCTGCCGTACCAGGTCAACCCCGACAACCTCGCGATCAAGATCGCGGACCTCGTCAAGGACGGCAAGCTCGCCGGCATCGCCGACATCCGCGACGAGACCTCCGGTCGGACCGGGCAGCGGCTGGTCATCGTGCTCAAGCGCGATGCCGTCGCCAAGGTCGTGCTGAACAACCTGTACAAGCACACGCAGCTGCAGGAGAACTTCGGCGCGAACATGCTCGCGATCGTCGACGGCGTGCCGCGGACGCTCTCGATCGACGGCTTCATCACGCACTGGGTCGACCACCAGGTCGAGGTCATCGTCCGGCGCACCGAGTTCCGGCTGCGCAAAGCCGAGGAGCGGATGCACATCCTGCGCGCCTACCTCAAGGCGCTCGACGCGCTCGACGAGGTCATCGCGCTGATCCGCCGTTCCGCCACCGCGGAGGACGCACGCGACGGCCTGATGGGCCTGCTCGAGATCGACGAGCTCCAGGCCCGCGCCATCCTCGAGCTGCAGCTGCGCCGGCTCGCCGCGCTCGAGCGCCAGAAGATCATGGACGAGGCCGCCGAGCTCGAGCGCCAGATCGCCGACTACCGCGACATCCTCGCCACGCCGGCGCGTCAGCGCACGCTCATCGCGGGGGAGCTCCGCGAGATCGTCGACAAGTTCGGCGACGAGCGCCGGACGCACATCGTGCCCGGGTTCGACGGCGACATGTCGGTCGAGGACCTCATTCCCGAGGAGGAGATGGTCGTCACCGTCACGCGCGGCGGCTACATCAAGCGGACCCGCAGCGACAACTACCGGTCGCAGCACCGCGGCGGCAAGGGCGTGCGCGGGGCGCAGCTCCGCGCCGACGACGTGGTCGACCACTTCTTCGTGACGACCACGCACCACTGGCTCCTGTTCTTCACGAACATGGGCCGGGTCTACCGTGCGAAGGCGTACGAGATCCAGGAGGCCGGTCGCGACGCGAAGGGCCAGCACGTGGCGAACCTGCTCGAGCTGCAGCCCGACGAGGAGATCGCCGAGATCCTCGACATCCGCGATTACGAGGTCGCCAGGTACCTCGTGCTCGCGACGCGGGACGGCCTCGTCAAGAAGACCGACCTCACCGCCTACGACACCAACCGCTCGCGCGGGGTCATCGCGATCAACCTCCGCGAGGGCGACGAGCTCGTCTCGGCCATGCTCGTCGACGAGCACGACGAGATCCTGCTCGTGTCGCGCAAGGGCATGTCGCTCCGGTTCGAGGCGACCGACGAGGCGCTGCGTCCCATGGGCCGCTCCACCTCGGGAGTCAAGGGCATGAGCTTCCGCGAGGGCGACGAGCTGCTCGCGGCGCGGGTGGTGCCGCACTCGAACGGCGACGTGGTCTCGGAGGCGCCGGATGTCACGGGGCAGAAGCAGAGCCCGTCGAACACCTACGTGTTCGTGGTGACCGAAGGCGGGTACGCCAAGCGCACCCGGATCGAGGAGTACCGGAAGCAGCAGCGCGGCGGACTCGGCATCAAGGTCGCCAAGCTCAGCGACGACCGCGGCGACCTCGCGGGTGCGTTGACCGTCTCGCGCGACGACGAGGTCCTCGTGGTCCTTGCCAGCGGCAAGGTGGTACGCTCTGACGTCGCCGAGGTCCCGGCCAAGGGCAGGGACACGATGGGCGTGGTGTTCGCCAAGTTCGTCGCGGATGATCGGATCATCGCGATCGCGAGGAATTCCGAGCGGAACCTGGTGGAAGAGGCCGCAGAGCCTGATGCGGCTGAGACCGCGGGAGAGGAGTGACCGTCATGAGCAGCGTCGCAGAGAAACTGGCCGGCAAGTCGAACCGGAAGCCGCCGGCCAAGCAGGTGCGCCTGCGCCTCGTGTACATCGACTTCTGGTCTGCCGTGAAGCTGTCGTTCCTGGTCGCCGTGTGCCTCGCGGTCGTGAACATCGTCGCGTCGTTCCTCGTCTTCACGATCGTGCAGTCGACCGGCCTGTTCGAGAACCTGAACAGCCTGGTGCAGGATGTCGCGGGCGCCGGCACCGACCTCCGGTCGATCGTCTCGATCGGGAACGTCATGGGCTTCGCCGTCGTCGTGTCGCTGCTGAACCTCGTCGTCACCACCGCGCTCGGCGCCGTGGTCGCCGTGCTCTACAACCTCAGCGTGAAGATCACCGGCGGCATCCTGGTCGGGTTCACCAACAACTGACGCCGGCCTTCGGCTCGATTCGGATATTCGCCACCCTTCGGGTAGTGTTTCCTTCGGCCGAAATTCGGGGCTATAGCTCAGGCGGTTAGAGCGCTTCGCTGATAACGAAGAGGTCCGAGGTTCAAGTCCTCGTAGCCCCACTCCGAAAACTCCACACCCGGGTGCTCCGGCACCCGCCCAGGGGCCTTAGCTCAGTTGGTAGAGCGCCTGCTTTGCAAGCAGGATGTCAGGAGTTCGAATCTCCTAGGCTCCACCGTCATCTCCCGCGATCGCGTCGTTCCCGTGGGAATTTCTCCATGCAGGTGCATCCGAAGCCGCTTCTCGGCCGGAAGTACAAGTAGAGGGTGAACACGCACCCGCCTACTGAAGGGGAAGTCCAATGAAGCGCATTCTCGCCACCGGATTCATCATCGGCCTCGCCACGGTCGGCTTCGCCGGCACCGCCCAGGCGATGCCCAACGAGGCCGCGTGCTTCGGGCAGATCCACAAGACGATCAACACCGAGGGCGCCCTCGGCTTCACGAACGTCGGCGACGTCGTGAAGGCCGTCGGCGGCCAGGGCAAGAACGAGATCGCCCGGGGCATCTGCGCCGGCGACTGAGCCCGTCGCGGAGCGGTGCTCCGCGACCATCAGCCCGTAGCAGGCCGGGCCGGTTCGGATGGCCGGCCCGGCCTTCCGTGCGGGCGGTGAGGCTGCACCAGACTGGGGGAGTGGACCCCACCGTCATGCCGCTCGACGACCTCGTGGCGCGCCTGCGAGTGTCCGGGAGCGTGTTCGCCGAGGATGAGGCCGCGATCCTGCTGGGAGCGGCGACGGATGCCGCGGAGCTCGAGTCGCTCGTCGCGCGCCGCGTGGCCGGCGAACCCCTCGAGCCGCTCATCGGGCGCGTGCGGTTCGGTCGACTCGACCTAGCCGTCGGATCGGGCGTCTTCGTTCCTCGTCAGCGCAGCCTCCGGCTGGCGAGGCTCGCCGTCCGCCGGATCCGCGAGCGCGCCGGCTCACGCGATGCGCCCCCGGCACCCGTCATGCTGGAGCCCTACTGCGGCGTCGCACCCCTTGCGGCCACCGTCGCGGCATCCGTCCCCGGGACCGAGGTGCACGCCGCCGACGCCGATCGGTCGGCGATCGAGTACGCCCGCCAGAACCTCCCGCCCGGCGCGGGCGTGCACGTCGCGGACGGGTTGGTCGGCCTCCCCTCCGATCTGCGGGGCCGCGTCGACGTCATCGCCGCCGTCCCGCCCTACGTGCCCGAGGCGGAGTTCGTCACCCTCCCACGCGAAGCGCGCGAGTTCGAGCCTCGGACGGCGCTGATCGGCGGCGGTGCCGACGGGCTCGACGCGACCCGTCACCTGCTCGGTGCCGCGCCCGAGTGGCTGGCCCCGGGCGGGCGCGTGCTGGTCGAGCTGCACTCGGCGCAGCTGCCCGTCGCGGCCGGTCACTCGCGCGTCGCCGGCCTCGCCGTGCGGATCCATCCTGCCCGGGCGACGCGCACGGGGATCCTCGAGGCGGTCATCGGGGTGATCGGGCCGTGACCGGGTAATACAGTGGCGGGATGGACATCCGCATCGCCGCATACGGGGTGATCATCCGCGACGGTCAGATCCTGCTGTCCCACTGGAACGAGCACGGCCGGTCGGCGTGGACGCTGCCCGGCGGCGGAATCGAGGGGGCGGAGCATCCGGTCGCAGCGGCTCGTCGGGAGATCCGCGAGGAGACCGGCTACGACGCCGAGATCGATCGGCTGCTCGGCATCGACACGATGATCGTCCCCGCGGCGAAGCGGCACCACGGCTCGTCACCCCTGTACGCGATGCGCGTGGTCTACCGGGCCCACGTGGTCGGAGGCCGGCTGGAGCACGAGGTCGGCGGCTCGAGCGACGAGGCGCGCTGGTTCCCGCTCGCGGAGGTCGACTCGCTCACGCGCGTGAGCCTGCTCGACATCGCGCTGCGCATGAACGATGAGGAACCGGCGATCGGAGCCGTGCCGCGCGGCTGAGCTGCCGGGCTCCGCGATGCGCTTCGCGGTGCGCCACGACCCGGAAACGGCCGACGGCCCTGTCCGGAACCGGAAAGGGCCGTCGTGATCGGGACGGGCGGGACGCTCATGGTGATCAGAGCGTCCGTGCCACGAGGGCGAGCGTGGTGAAGTTCGCCTCGCGGAGGCGATCGGCCTCGCGGGCGAGTCCGGCCGAGCGGACGAACTCGGGTCGGGCGCGGCGCTGTTCGGACGCCCGGCTCCAGGCCAGGAGTGCGAGCCCGGTGCGGCGCGCAAGGCGCTCCTGCAGGCGGCCGGCTCCGGCCGCGGCCTGTTGCGCGGTCGAGCGGGTGGCGGTCAGTGAGGTGTTCACGGTGTATTCCTTCATCGGATGGTGGAGGGATGGCGCGCGCGGGTGCGACGCGCCGGGAGGTGACGTGCGGGTGCGGGCTCCCGGCGGCGTGGCGCGTCGACCGTCCGATGACGGGCGTCGTGCGGTGCGCACACGAGGGCGGGAGAGGTGGGCGGACCCGTGGACCGCGCGTGGACCCGTCGAGTCGGCGGGTCAGGCGGTCGGGAGCCGATGCGACGAGGTCCGGATCGGGGAACGACCGGTCGTCGTCAGGCGGTGGGGCCTGCGGTCAGCGCGATGCGCCGGTTCAGCAGGCCGCGAACGGGGCGCCGAGGAAGGCGACCTCCGTCCGGATGGAAGCGTGGATTCGCTGCGTCATCATCGTGGTCTCGCCTCCTCTCCGTGTGCCGTGCGTGGCGGGCCGAGTCACGACCATAGCGCTCTTCGCTCCTGACGCACAAGAGCTCCGGCGGGATTCGTCCGAGAATCGGTGCGGCACGGAGGGCCATCACTCCAGGGATACGGCGACGGCCCCCACCCGGATCGGGTGGGGGCCGTCGTGAAACCGTGGGTTCAGATGACCGGCGACGGCGTCGAGCCGGACGACGAGGCGCCGCTCGGCTCCTCGTCGGCGACCCAGAGCTCGTCGTCGGCGCGGAACGTCTGCCAGACCGCATAGGCGACGCCGGCCGCCGCGACGATCCCGGCGCCGATCGCGAGGTAGGTGCCCACGCCGGGGCCCTGCTTCTGCGGCAGCGCGCTCGGTGCGACGCGCTGGACGGCGCGACGCACTCGGGCATCGTTGGCGATGTCGCCGATCGACAGGATCGAGCCGAGCGCGGTGCCGAGCGTGCGCTCGACCTGGTCGCCCGCACTGCGAGCGAACACCCTGGCCTGGTCCACGCCCGGACGGACGTAGCTGTCGTAGCCCGTGCGCACTCGCGGAGCGACCTCCTCGCGGGCGAGCAGGTTCAGTTGGCGGCTCGCCTCGCGTGCGACGCCCTTCGACGTGTCGAAGACGTCTCGCTGGTTCCCCCACAGTTCCTCTGCACTGCTGCGCAGCCGCTTGAGTTCCTTCCGGCGCTTGCGTGACAGGCTCATCTCGACCTCCATCGTTGTGCAGCGAACTCCTCCATCCTGCCACCGAACCGGCTGGATGTGGGGTGAGAAGCACGGGGGTTGCGGCCCTCGTGCCGAATACTGCATGAGAGAATCGCAGGTATGCCGAATCCCACCGCAGTCGCGACGCTCACCACGAACCACGGCGACATCAAGGTCGACCTCTACGGCCACCACGCGCCGAAGACCGTCGAGAACTTCGTCGGACTCGCGACGGGGCAGATCGAATGGACTCACCCCGCCACCGGGCAGACCACCACGGACCCGCTGTACGACGGCGTCGTCTTCCACCGCATCATCCCCGGCTTCATGATCCAGGGCGGCGACCCCCTCGGCCAGGGCGTCGGCGGCCCGGGGTACCGCTTCGACGACGAGATCCACCCCGAGCTCGACTTCACCGAGCCCTACGTCCTCGCGATGGCCAACGCCGGCATCCAGGGTGGGCGCGGCACGAACGGCTCGCAGTTCTTCATCACGGTCGGACCGACCACGTGGCTGCAGGGCAAGCACTCGATCTTCGGCAAGGTCACGGATGCCGCGAGCCAGGCCGTCGTCGACAAGCTCGCCTCGGTGCCCACGGACGGCCGCGACCGCCCGCTCGAAGACGTCGTGATCGAGAAGATCTCGGTCGAGCAGCTCTGAGAAGTCTCCGGTGAGCGACCAGACGACGCGCGCGGGCACCTGCTACCGGCATCCCGATCGCCAGAGCTTCGTGCTCTGCCAGCGCTGCGGTCGCACCATCTGCGGTGAATGCCAGACGCCGGCCCCGGTCGGCGTGATCTGCCCCGAATGCATGCGCGAGCAGCGCGCGTCGGCGCCGAGGACTCGTCCTGCGGTGCTGACGCGCGTCCGCTCGGCGGCGGGACGGGGCGCCCCGGTGGTCACGTATTCCATCATCGGCATCACGGTCGCCGTCTACCTGCTGCAGCTCGTCCCGGGGCTCGCGGTGACGGATCGCCTCCTGTACGCCGGCGTCTACTCGCTGCCGTTCAACTTCGAGCCGTGGCGCATGATCACGACGATGTTCGTGCACTCGACGGCGTTGATCTTCCACGTCCTGCTGAACATGTACACGCTGTGGATATTCGGCCAACTGCTCGAGAACGTCCTCGGCCGGTGGCGGTTCCTGGCGCTGTACCTCATATCCGGTCTCGCCGGCTCGGTGGCCGTGCTGTGGCTCTCCGACCCGCGCACCGGGGTCGTCGGCGCCTCCGGCGCGATCTTCGGCCTGATGGGCGCGTTCCTCGTGATCCAGCGCCGGCTCGGTGGGAACGCGACCCAGCTGCTCGTGCTCGTCGGGATCAACCTCGTGATCGGGTTCGTGCCCGGCTTCAACATCGCCTGGCAGGCGCACCTCGGCGGCCTGGTCGCCGGCGCCCTCATCGGGCTCATCTACGTCGAGACGCGAAAGCGCGACCAGCGCCGCCTGCAGGTGGTCCTGCTCGTCGCGCTCGTCGCCGTGCTCCTGTTGCTCGGCCTGCGTTACTTCTTCTTCCCGCTCGGCTGACGGCTCGTCTCGCCGCGCGTCGCCCGACCGACGTCCGCCGCCGTCGCTCCCGGCGTGCCCTCGTGCGCGCCCGGAGACGGCGTGCCCGCGCGCTCGTGCGAGCCGCCGCCGGCCGCGCGTTCCGCATCCGCACGAGCGTGCTCGGCGAAGCATAGGGGTGGCACCCGGGGTGCGCGCAACCCGCCTTGTGAGCGGATCGCGGCGGGTTATCCACAACGCTGTCCACAGTTGGGGAGAGTTACACGGGTGTGATTCCGCACGATGTCCGGAATTGCGGGCATGAGCCGTCTCCACAGGCTGTGGACGGTGTGGAGAAACCTGTGGATGATGTGGATAACCCTGTGCAGAGATGACGAAAGCGGGGCGGATGCCGCAGCATCCGCCCCGCTTCGACGGTGGTGGTCAGGCCGGCGTCAGCGCCAGCGGGTGGTCATGAGGAAGCCGACGAACGCGATGCCGAATCCGACGAGGATGTTCCAGGATCCGAGTGCGGGCACGGGGAACGCGCCCTGGCTCACGTAGAAGACGATGATCCAGATCAGACCCAGGAGCATGAAGCCGAACATGACGGGCTTGAACCAGACGGGGTTCGGCGCGTCCTCGCCGCTCGGCTGCTCCGCGCGCGCGGGCTTCGAAGAATTCGTGCGTGCCATGCCGGAGATTCTAGTGCACCGCGCCGCAGCCGGAATCCCGTGGTCGGCCGGCGACCCGGCCGATGCGCGTGCACTCGGGCTCGTGGCGTATCCTGCCGGAACCGGTCTGGTTCCGCGTCAGCCTCGTGCTGGACCTCCTCGCCGGCGTGATCTTCGTCCCGTCGCGCGGGTCCTCCGTCGACGTGGAGATCCTGGACCCCAATCGACGTCACGGTGGAGCAATGACCCGGATCCTCGTCATCGACAACTACGACAGCTTCGTCTACACCCTCAACGGGTACCTGCAGGAGCTCGGCGCCGAGACCGAGGTCGTACGCAACGACGACTTCCCGGTCGACGAGGTCGCCGAGCGCATCGCCCGGTACGACGCCGTCCTGATCTCTCCCGGCCCGGGCAAGCCCGCCGATGCCGGGGTGTCGATCCCCGTCGTCGAGGCGGCGCTGGCCGCCGGGCAGCCGCTGCTCGGCGTCTGCCTCGGCCACCAGGCGATCGCCGAGGCGTTCGGCGGCGTGGTCACGAATGCCGAGGAGCTCATGCACGGCAAGACCTCGACGGTCGTGCACGACGGGAGCCCGTTCTACGACGGCGTGCCGCAGCACTTCACCGCGACGCGATACCACTCGCTCGCGGTCGTCGACGGCACCATCCCGGACGACCTCGTCGTCACCAGCCGGACCGAGGGCGGGGTGATCATGGGCCTGCGCCACGCGACGGCGCCGATCCTCGGCGTGCAGTTCCACCCCGAGTCGGTGCTCACCGAGGGCGGCTACCGCATGCTCGGCAACTGGCTCGCGACCGCCGGCCTGCCCGAGGCGAAGGTCCGGGCGGAGTCGCTGCATCCGCTCGTACGCGCGAGCTGAATCCGCTCGCGCGGGATCGGCCGTCGATCGCCGCGGCGGCCGGGGACGCCGCGGGTCGCGTTCAGCCCGCGCAGTAGGTCAGCTCGACCTCGGAGCCCTGCGGCACGTCGCCCGGCGCGAGCGACTGCCGGATGACGGGAGAGCCGGGCTGGGAGGCGCACGACGCATCCGGCACCGGGATCGCCCGGAGCTGGAGCGAGGAGGTGCCGAGGTAGTCCGACGCGGCCTGCAGCGACTGACCGGTGAGATCGGGCAGCGTGACGTTCCCGGACGAGATCACGAAGTTCACGGCGCTGCCGGCCTCCGCCGAGCCGCCGCCCTCGGGGTTCGTCGACAGGACGGTGCCCGCGGCGACCGTCGGCGAGTTCTGGCGGGTCTCGGTCCCGGGACTGAGACCCGCTTCGGTGATCGCGGTCCTCGCCTCGTCGAGCTGCATGTTCACGACGTCGGGGACCCGTACGGCTTCGCGGCCGGTCGACACGAACACCGTGACCGGGGTGTTCGTGTCGACGATCTCGCCGGCGCCCGGTTCCGTGCGGATGACCAGGCCGGCCTCGACCGACTCGCTCGATTCGTCCTCTCGCGTCGCCGGGAGGGTCAGGGCCCCGAGTTGGTTCTCGGCGTCCTCCCACGCGGTGCCGGCGAGCTCGGGCACCTCGCGCGCGTTCGAGGGCACGGAATCGGTCGGCTGGAGGTTGAACGCCCAGTACATGACGGAGAGGACGATCACGATCACCCCGATGATGCCGGACCAGATCCAGATCGCCGGGGGACGCCGCTGCGTGCGGGTCATCGTGTCGTCCTCGGTCAGCTGCCGGAGCGTCAGCTCCGAGGTCGACATCGCACCCGTCGGGGTTCCGAAGAGCGCCGTCGCGTCGTCGACCTCGCGCTGCCGGGGCACTCGGCCGGAGGCCGCGGTCTCGACGTCGGCGCGGAACTCGGCCGCGGTCTGGTACCGCGCCGTGCGGTCCTTCGCGAGCGCGTGCATGACCACGGCGTCGAGCGCGGGCGAGACCTTGGGGTTGATCACGCTCGGCTTGACCGGCCGCTCGCTCACGTGCTGGTAGGCCACGGCGACCGGCGTGTCGCCGCGGAAGGGCGGGCGCCCGGTGAGCAGCTCGAAGAGCACCACGCCCGTGCTGTACAGGTCGGTGCGGGCGTCCACGGTCTCGCCCTTGGCCTGCTCGGGCGAGAAGTAGGACGCCGTGCCGAGGATCGCGGTGGTCTGGGCGACGGTCGTCGCCGAGTCGGAGACCGCGCGCGCGATGCCGAAGTCCATCACCTTCACCTGGCCGCCGGTGGTGATCATGATGTTCCCGGGCTTGATGTCGCGGTGCACCACGCCGGCGCGGTGGGAGTACTCGAGCGCCGTGAGCACGCCGTCGATGACGCGAGCCGCGGCGAGCGGCTCGAGGGGACCGTCGTGCACGATGTCCTTGAGCAGTCGGCCCTCGACGTACTCCATCACGATGAACGGCAGCTGCACCTCATGGCCCGAGGCGTCGAGCACCGTCTCCTCGCCGGCGTCGAAGACCCGGACGATGGTGGGGTGCGCCATCCGCGCCGCCGACTGCGCCTCCTGGCGGAACCGCATGCGGAACGTCGGGTCGGTCGCGAGCTGCGGCTTCAGCAGCTTGATCGCGACCTGGCGCCCGAGCCGGGTGTCCTGCCCCACGTGCACGTCGGACATGCCGCCACGCCCGATGAGCGCACCCACGCGGTACCGGCCCGCGAGCATACGTTCATCGTTCACAGTGGCTCCGATCGTGTAGGGGTCGACCTTGTCAGTTGCCGTTGGTCTGCTGCTGGACCGTCACCGGCGCGGCCGGCGAGTACGGCGAGTCGAGCTGACCGCAGAAGTAGCGGTAGGTGACTTCGAAGTTCTCGTTCCCCGCCTGCACGTTCACGTTCGTGGTGCCCGCGCCGACGGGGCTCGGCGCCGTGGCATCGCCCGTGACCGCGACCTCGTAGCCGCTCAGCTGCTGTCCCGAGGGGCAGGATGCGGCCGGCCAGCTCACCTGGACGATTCCGCCGGAGGCGACGTCGGCCGGGTTCACGGTCGGCGCGTTGGCCGGAGCGCTCGGCGTCTCGGGCGCGCCCAGGTAGGTGACGGTGACGGTCGATCCGAGCGGCACCGGGCCGCTGGGGTTGACGTCGGAGACGGTGTTCGCCTTGTCGGGGGTGGTCGCCGGGGCGCCCTGCTGGGTGTCGACGACGAAGCCCATGCCCTCGAGCTCGCCGCGCACCTCGTCGACACTCCGCCCGATGTAGGCGTCACGGTCGACCTGGCCGGTGGTCGGCGCCTCGGTCGTGGGCGTGGGCGTCGGCGTGTCCGTCGTGGGCGGCGGGGTCGACGAGGTCGGCGGTCCGCTGGTCGTCTCCTCCGGCGCGTCGCCGCCGTTCAGCGCCAGCGCGATGATCGTCCCGATCAGCACGAGTGCGAGCAGCACGATGAGCACGATGAGCGGCCAGGTCCACGGGCTGCGCTTGCGCTCCTCGGTCTCGAGCTCCTCCTCGCCGTCGACCGGCACGCCGGCGGTGCCGGCGGCGAGCACGGTCGTGGCGGCCGTGGGTGCCCCGGACTGCGGCATCAGCATCGTCGCCGCGGTCGCACCCGCGGCCGCGCCGAGCACGGCGGGGACGGCGACGGCGGCGCCCTGCACGTCGCCGCGTCGCAGCGCGTTGGCGGCGCGCGCGAGGTGCGCCGCGGTCTGCGGCCGGTCGGCCGGGTTCTTCGCGATGCACGAGTAGACCAGGTTCCGGACGGGCTCGGAGACCGTCACGGGGAGGTCAGGCGGGGTCTCGTTGATCTGCGCCATCGCGATCGCGACCTGCGACTCGCCGGTGAACGGGCGACGTCCCGCGAGGCACTCGTAGGCGACGATTCCGAGCGAGTAGATGTCGGTCGTCGGCGACGCCGGGTGGCCGGACGCCTGCTCGGGGGAGAGGTACTGGACCGTGCCCATGACCTGCCCGGTCGCGGTGAGGGGCACCTGGTCGGCGATGCGCGCGATGCCGAAGTCGGTGATCTTGACGCGGCCGTCGGGCGTGATGAGCAGGTTGCCCGGCTTGATGTCGCGGTGCACGAGCCCGGCCGCGTGGGCGGCCTGCAGCGCCGACGCGGTCTGGGCGACGATGTCGAGCACCTTGTCCGTCGAGAGCACGTGCTCTCGCTCGAGGATCGTCGAGAGCGCCTCGCCGGGCACCAGCTCCATCACGAGGTAGGCGCTGCCCTCCTCCTCGCCGTAGTCGAACACGTTGGCGATGCCCTCGTGGTTCACGAGCGCCGCGTGACGCGCCTCGGCGCGGAAGCGCTCGAGGAAGCCGGGGTCGCCGAGATACTCGTCCTTGAGGATCTTGAGCGCGACCTGTCGACCGATCACCTGATCGGTCGCCTTCCACACCTCCCCCATACCGCCGATGGCGATCCGGGACTGCAGCTCGTATCGTCCACCGAAGGTGAGCCCAGCACTCGGTCTCATTTGTTCAGCACCGCCTCTAGTACCTGTTTCGCCAGGGGCGCGGCAAGCAGGTTGCCGAACCCCTCCTGACCAAGCCCTCCGCCGTCTTCCACGAGCACCGTGATCGCATACTGAGGGTCGTCGGCGGGGGCAAAACCGGTGAACCACAAGGTGTAGGGGTCGTCCTCGCCGTTCTCCGCTGTACCCGTCTTACCGGCCACGCTGACGCCGTCTATTCTTGCATTACTCGCGGCACCGTCATTGACGTTGTTGACCATCATCTCGGTCATCGTCCGGGCCGTGGACTCGCTGATCGCACGGCCGAACTGGCTGGCGTCGAACTCCTGGATCGGTCGGAAGTCGGGAGCCGTGATCGCCTCGACGAGGTTCGGGTTCATCACGATGCCGCCGTTGGCGATCGCGGCCGAGACCATCGCCATCTGCAGCGGCGTCGCACGGACGTCGCCCTGCCCGAAGCCGCTCAGCGCGGTCTGGGGCTCGTTCGGGTCCGCCGGGTACGTGCTCGGCTCGGTCGGGTTCGGGATCTCGAACTCCGAGTTGAACCCGAACTTCTCCGCCTGCGCCCGGATGGCGTCGTCGCCGAGCTCGAGGGCGAGCTCGGCGAAGGGGATGTTGCACGACAGGCGCAGCGCGGTCGCGAGCGTCACCTCGGAGCCGCCGCCGCAGGAGCCGCCGGAGGAGTTGCGCACGATCGAGCTGGTGCCGGGGAGGGTGAACTCAGCGGGGTTCGGGAACGTCGAATCGGGCGTGTACTGCCCCGACTCGAGCGCCGCAGCGGTCATGACGAGCTTGAAGACCGAGCCGGGCGGGTTCATGTCACCGCCGGTGGCGCGGTTGAAGAGCGGGTCGCCCGGGTCCTCGAGCAGGTTCTGGTAGGTCTCCTCGACCTCGTCGCCGTTGTGGACGGCGAGGGTGTTCGGGTCGTAGGTGGGCTTGGTGACCATCGCCACGATCCGACCGCTCTTCGGCTGCGTCACGATGATGGCGCCGGTCAGGTCGCCGAGCGCGTCCCACGCGGCCTGCTGGGCCACGGGGTCGATGGTCACCTCGACCGAGGCGCCCATCGGGTCCTGGCCGGAGATCAGCCGGTTCAGGGAGTCGAAGAACTGGGACTCGCTCCGGCCGCTGAGGACGTCGTTCAGGGAGGCCTCGAGGCCGGTCGGCTCGCCGTTGACGGGGATGAACCCGGTCACCGGGGCGTAGAGAGGGCCGTCGGCGTAGATGCGCTGGAACTTGTAGTCGTCGTCGGACGGCTCGGAGAAGGCCACCGGTTCGCCGCGCACCAGGATCGGCCCGCGCTCGACGGAGTAGCTCTGGTACAGCGTGCGGGCGTTGCGGGGGTCGGCCGCGAGCGCGTCGGCCTGCACGTACTGGACCACGGTCGACGCCACGAAGAGCGTGAGGAACATGAGCAGGGCGACGATCGTCACCCGCTTGAGTTCGCGGTTCATCCGTCGATCACCAGCCTGGGGTGGTTGCGGACCGTGTCGGAGAGCCGGAGCAGGAGCGCGACGATGATCCAGTTGGCCACGAGCGAGGAGCCACCTGCGGCGAGGAACGGCGTCGTCAGGCCCGTCAGCGGGATCACGCGCATCACGCCGCCGACGACGATGAAGACCTGGAGGGCCACGACGAACGACAGGCCGACGCCCAGCAGCTTGCCGAAGTCGTCCTGGCCGGCGAAGCCGATGCGGAACCCGCGGGCGACGAACAGCACGTAGAGCGCGAAGATGGCGAACAGCCCCGCGAGGCCGAGCTCCTCGCCCAGGCTCGCGATGATGTAGTCCGACTGCGGCACCGGAGTGAGGTCGGGCCGGCCCTCGCCGAGCCCGGTGCCGATGAGCCCGCCGTTGGCGAGGCCGAAGAGGCCCTGCACGAGCTGGAACGAACCGCCCGCCGCGTCGTACTGCTCGGCCGAGAAGGGGTCGAGCCAGTTGCGGAAGCGGCCGTTGACGTAGTCGAGCGTCTGGCTGGCGATGATCGCGCCGGCGAAGAAGAGCGTGAGCCCGAGGACCACCCACGACAGCCGGCTCGTCGCGACGTAGAGCATCACCAGGAAGAGGCCGAAGTACAGCAGGGCGGTTCCGAGGTCGCGCTGGAAGACGATGACGGCCATCGACAGCGCCCACACCACGAGCAGGGGGCCGAGGTCGCGCGCCCGCGGGAAGCGCATTCCGAGGAACTTCCGGCCGACCATCGACAGCGAGTCCCGGTTGCGCACGAGGTAGCCGGCGAAGAAGACCGCCAACGCGATCTTCGCGATCTCGCCGGGCTGGAACGTGACCACGTCGCCGATGCCGATCCACACGCGTGCGCCACTGACCTGGCGGCCGAGTCCGGGCACGAGCGGCAGCAGCAGCAGCACGATCGCGATGAGGCCCGAGAGGTAGGTGTAGCGGAACAGCACGCGATGGTTCCGGATCAGCAGGATCGTCGCCAGTGCGGCCACGATGGCGATCACGCTCCAGACGATCTGCCGCACGGCGGCGCTGTCCCAGCCGGTGTCGCCGAAGGCGAGGTCGATCCGGTAGATCATCGCGATGCCGAGGCCGTTGAGCACGGTCGCGATCGGGAGCAGGAAGGGGTCGGCGTCGCGTGCGACGAAGCGCATCGCGATGTGCAGGCCGAACACGAGCGCCGAGAGCCCGGCGCCGAGGACGACGAGCTGGGTGTCGATACGGCCGAGGGCGCCGAGCTGCACGAGCACGATCGCCCCGCCGTTGATGATGCACGCGGCGATGAGCAGCCCGAGTTCGAGGTTGCGCAGCTTCTGCGGCATCCGGATGCGACGGATGCTGCCGGTGTCGCCCGCGCGCTCCGGTGAGCGGGTCGCGTTGCGGTCAGTCAACGGACTCCTCCAAACGGTTCACGATGCGGAAGGCCTCGTCGAGGGTGCCGGCGGTGATGGTCTGCTCGACCCGCTGCTGGTCGTAGACGCGCAGTTCGGCGATGTCGACCGCGGTCTCGGAGTGCAGGCGGTGCAGCGAGATCGGTCCGAGGTCCTGCTGGATGCCCTGGTAGATCGCGACGCGGCCGTTGTACTCGCCGACGTAGTAGCGGGTCTGGGTCCACTGGTAGCCGAGCGCGGCCACCGTCACGATCGCGCCGATGAACAACGCGATCCAGACGCCCCACACGATCTTCCGACGACGACGCCGTCGCTCGTCCTCTTCGATCAGTTCGTCGAAGTACTCCTCCGAGTCCGGCTCGAAGTGCGTCTCCTGCACCGGATGCGGGCGGAACGGCGTGAGGCGGATGCCCGGCCGGCGCTCGGGCGCGGGCACCGTTCCGAAGGCGAGCGGTGCGGCCGCGGAACCGACGATGAGCGGCGGCGTCTCCGGCGCCGGGGGGTCGCCGATGTCGACGACGACGACCGTGACGTTGTCGGGGGCCCCGCCGTCGAGCGAGGCCTTCACCAGGCGGTCGGCGACCTGCTTCGCGCCGGCGTCGGCCGAGAGCAGGTCGTGGATCTCATCGAACGGGACGACGCCCGACAGGCCGTCGGAGCAGATCATCCAGCGGTCGTCCGGATGCGCGTCGATGACCATCGTGTCGACGTCGGGCGAGGACTCGACGTCGCCGAGCACGCGCATGAGCACCGAGCGCCGCGGGTGCACCATCGCCTCCTCGGCGGTGATGCGGCCGGCGTCGACCAGGCGCTGGACGAACGTGTGGTCGGTGGAGACCTGGCTGAGCTCCCCGCCGCGGAGCAGGTAGACGCGCGAGTCGCCGATGTGCGCGATGACCACGCGGTCGTGCTCCACGAGCATCGCGCTGGCCGTCGTGCCCATGCCGGTGAGCTCCGAGTGCTCGGCGACCGTCTCCTCGAGCCGGCGGTTCGCCGACAGCAGGGCGGATTCGAGGGCCTCCGCAGCATCGGAGGAGGTCGCGTAGTCGCCGTCGGCCTCGGCGATGCGCCGCGTGGCGATCGCGCTCGCGACGTCGCCGCCGGCGTGGCCGCCCATGCCGTCGGCCACGAGGAACAGCCGCCGCCCGGCATAGCCGGAGTCCTGGTTGCTCGAACGGACCCGGCCGACGTGCGAGACCGCGGCGCTCGCCTTGACGCTCGCCATGGCCTACCGCCGCAGCTCGAACGTCGTCGCTCCGACCTTGACGGTGGCTCCGAGCGGGACGGGGGTGGGCACGGTGACTCGGGAGCCGTTGAGGAACGTGCCGTTGGTGGAGTCGAGGTCCTGGAGCATCCAGCGGCCGTTCCACAGCATGAGGCGGGCGTGGTGGGTCGAGGTGTAGTCGTCGCGGATGATGATCGCCGAGTCGCTCGAACGGCCGATCGTGATCTCGTCACGGCCGAGCGGGAACTCGGCGCCCGACTTCCCGCCGGAGGTGATCACGAGGCGCGACGCGTTCTCGGTCGTGGCGTCCTCGCCGTTCCCCGCGGGCGCCGGACGGGACACCGCGGCGGTCGGGGCGGTGGCGTTCGCCGGCGCGGCGGGTGCGGCTGCGCCGGCCGCCGCGGCCTCGGGCTGCAGCTTGCGCACGCGCTGGCCGAAGAGGTCGCTGCGCAGCGCGTACACGATGGCGAAGACGAACACCCACAGCAGCAGCAGGAAGCCGAGTTGGAGGACCAGCAGGGTCAGTTCACTCATCGGCGCGCGCCCCCGTAGCCACCGTCATCGCGGCGCTGGGAGGCGGGGTCGACGCGCCTGGAGGCGTCGGTCTCGGTCGGGTCGGCTTGGGCGAGCACGCGGAACACGATACGCGAGCGACCGATCGTGATCACGGAATCCGGCTCGAGGATCGAATCCGACACGGGCGAGCCGTCGAGCTGCGTGCCGTTCGTGGAGCCGAGGTCGCGGAGGCGGGCGCGCTGGCCGTCCCAGACCACCTCGGCGTGCCGGCGCGACGCGCCGCCGTCGTCGAGCGTGAGGTCGGCCTCGCTGCCGCGGCCGATGACGGTGCGGCCCTTGAGGATCGGATGGCGCTTCCCGTCGACGTCGAGCACCGGGGTCCAGGCGATCCGGCCCTTCACGTTGTGCGAGTCGACCTGCACCATGCCCTCGGACAGGTTCGCGTCGGCGTGCAGCAGGATCGAGATTCCGCCGGCGAACTGGAAGTGCTGGCTGGCCGCGTGCTTCTGCACGAGGTCGACGAGCTCGTCGATGAGCGACGGCCCGAGCGAGCTCATCCGCTCGTGGTCGGCCGGCGCCATCCGCACGGTGAACCGGTTCGGGACGAGCACGCGGTCGCGCGACACGACCGCGGCCTTGGTGTCGATCTCGCGCTTCAGGGCGGCCGTGATCTCGACCGGCTGCAGCCCCGAGCGGAAGGTCTTCGCGAACGCACCGTTCACGGCGCGTTCGAGACCCTTCTCGAAGTTGTCCAGTAGGCCCACAGGTCTCCCGTCCGGTCGGTTCCGCCTCACATGCTAACGAACGCCCGCGCGAAGTCGCCCGGCTCGCGGTGGAACGATGCCGTTCCGAGAACTTCCGCCTCAGTCCAGGAAGGCGGCTTCCTCCTCCTCGTCGTCCAGCGAGAGCGTCGGGATGGATGCGGTGAGCAGCGTGCCGTCCGCCCGTCGGGCGCCGCGCACGTTCTGCATGGTCGGCGCGCCGACCCGCCTGGCGCCGTGGCCGTCGAGCGGAACGGTCACCGGCTCGCCCTTCGCGACGACCAGCTCGCGCCCGCGCACCTCGATCGGGATCGCGGCGTCGGCGTCGCCCGTCTCGAGCTCGAACCGGACGGCGTCCTCGGTGAGGTCGACGCGCACGCGGCTGCCGCGGATCGTGAGGCGGAAGGTCAGCCGCTCCCATCCGTCGGGGAGTCGTGGGTCGAAGGTGAACCGGCCGTTGTGGTCGCGGAAGCCGCCGAAACCGGACACCAGTCCCGCCCATACGCCGCCGGTCGAGGCGACGTGCACGCCGTCCGAGGCGTTGTGGTGCAGGTCCGCGAGGTCGACGAACAGCGCGGAGCGGAAGTACCGCAGCGCGAGCTCGTGGTAGCCGACCTCGGAGGCGATGATCGACTGCACGACCGCGGAGAGCGTCGAGTCGCCGGTGGTCAGCGGGTCGTAGTACTCGAAGTCGGCCAGCTTCTCCTCGGTCGAGAACCGGTCGCCCTGCAGGTACAGCGCCAGCACCACGTCGGCCTGCTTCAGCACCTGGAACCGGTAGATGACCAGCGGGTGGTAGTGCAGCAGCAGGGGCAGGCGGGTGTCGGGCGTGTGCTCGAGGTCCCAGAGCTCCTTCTCGAGGAAGGCGGCGTCCTGGGGATGCACGCCGAGCTTCTCGTCGAACGGGATGTGCATGTACGCCGCGGCCCGGCGCCATCCGGCGACCTCGGCCGGGGTGACCCCGAGCCGCTCCACGAGCGTCTTGTGCGCGTGCGGGTCGAGCACCTGGAGGTCGTCGACGGCTTCCGCGGCGGCTGCCAGGTTCGCCCGCGCCATGACGTTCGTGTACAGGTTGTCGTTCACGACGGTCGTGTACTCGTCGGGCCCGGTCACGCCGTGGATGTGGAACACGTCGTCGGTGTTCGTGCGCCAGAACCCGAGGTCCTCCCACATGCGCGCGGTCTCGACGAGGATGTCGATGGCGCCGCGGGCGAGGAAGTCCTCGTCGCCGGTCGCGGCGACGTACTGGCAGAGCGCATACGCGATGTCGGCGTCGATGTGGTACTGCGCGGTTCCCGCCGCGTAGTACGCGCTCGACTCCTGGCCGTTGATCGTGCGCCACGGGAACAGGGCGCCGCGCTGGTTCAGTTCGAGCGCGCGGGCGCGTGCCGGCTCGAGCATCCGCTGCCGGAATCGCAGCACGTTGCGGGCGACGATCGGCGCCGTGTACGTCAGGTACGGCATCACGTAGATCTCGGAGTCCCAGAAGTAGTGCCCGCCGTAGCCGGACCCCGACACGCCCTTCGCCGCGACGCCGCCGCCGTCCGTGCGCGCCGTGGCCTGGACGAGCTGGAACAGGTTCCACCTCGTCGCCTGCTGCAGCTCGGGCTGGCCGGCGATCTCGACGTCGGAGCGCGCCCAGAAGTCGTCGAGCCACGCCCGCTGCTGCCCGAACAGCTCGGCGACGCCGATCTCGGCGCCGCGGTCGAGCGTGCGGTCGCAGCGGTCGACGAGTTCGCGCGCGGGAACCTTGCGCGCCGTGTGGTAGCTGATGAGCTTCGTGATGCGGATCGGCACGCCCCGCTTGGCCTGCACCCGGTAGATGTGCTTGGCGAGGTCGTCGGCGACCAGGCCGGACTCGCTGAACTCGTTGTCGGTCACGATCGAGTGCTGCGCGCCGATCGCGATCGCCATCTTCGAGTTCGTGGTCTGGTAGCCGAGGATGTACCGTCCGTCCTCGTTGCGCCGCTGCACGCGAGGCTGCAGCACGCGTTCGGTGAACGTCTCGGCCTTGCGCGGATCGAACGCGCCGATCGGCTCGGTCACGCCCGACCGGTACTCGTCGCGTCCGTCCTGGCGGTTCAGGATCTGGCTCGAGATCGTGACCGCGGCGTCCGCGTCGAGCATCTCGACCTCGTAGTCGATGACGCCGAGGTGGCGGTCGGTGAAGCTCACCATGCGTCGGCTCGTGATGAGCACCCGCTTGCCCGACGGGGTGCGCCACTCGATGCTCCGGCTCAGGAACCCGAGGCGGAAGTCGAGTCGCCGCTCGTACGACATGATCTCGGCCTCGGTGATCACGAGCGGCTCGTCGTCGACGTAGAGGCGGATGACCTTGGCATCCGGGGCGTTGACGATCGTCTGCCCGATGCGCGCGAACCCGAACGCCTCCTCCGCGTGGCGGATCGGCCAGGTCTCGTGGAAGCCGTTGAGGAACGTGCCGTGCACGTGCCCGTCACGACCCTCCTCGACGTTGCCGCGGAGGCCGAGGTAGCCGTTGCCGACGGCGAACAACGTCTCGGTGCGACCCATGTCGTGCACGCCGAACTCGGTCTCGACGAGCGCCCACTCGTCGAGCGGGAAGCGGGTGCGGTTCAGCGGGTCGGTGTCGGCGAACCTCATGCGCGGTCCTCCTCGGATGCTGCGGTCGGGGCTGGGGTCTGGGCGTCTGGGGTCCGGGCGTCCGGGGTCTGCGGGTCCGCGCCGTCGTTCATCGCGGTCGAGGTCTCGCCCGCGCGTTCGAGGGCGGGGATCAGCTCGTCGAGCTCGTCGACGATCACGTCGGCCCCGAGCTCGGCGAGCGCCTCGCGCCCGACGCCGCGGTCGACGCCGACGACGATGCCGAACGGGCCGCTCGCACCGGCCTTGACGCCCGACTCGGCGTCCTCGATCACGGCGCATTCCTCGGGCGGGAGGCCGAGGAGCTCGGCGGCGCGCTCGAACATGTCGGGGGCCGGCTTGCCCGCGATGCCGTCGCGTGCGGCGACCGCGCCGTCGACGACGACCTCGAAGCGGGGAGCGAGGCCGGCGGACTCGAGCACGGCCGGCGCGTTCTTCGAGCTCGAGACGACCGCGACCCGACCGCCCGCCCGCTCGATCGCGTCGAGCAGCGCGACGCTCGCCGGGTAGGGCTCGACGCCCTCCTCGGCGAGCGTGGCGTTGAAGGCCTCGTTCTTGCGGTTGCCGAGGCCGTGCACCGTCTCGTCGGTCGCCGCGTCGGACACCTCGCCCTCGGGCAGCCGGATGCCGCGGCTCTCGAGGAGCGAGCGGACGCCGTCGTATCGCGGCTTGCCGTCGATGTACGCGAAGTAGTCGGCGTCGCGGTACGGTGCCGCGCCGTGTTCCTCGAGGAACGGGGCGAACAGCCTGGCCCACGCGTGCATGTGCACGACGGCCGTCGGCGTGAGGACGCCGTCGAGGTCGAACAGCCAGCCGCGGATGCCGCCGAGGTCGGCCTCGGCCGGGGCCACGGGGGCGTGCGCGTCGCGGGGGTGGGTCACGGGCGGTCCTTTCGTTCGAGGGGGCGGTCGGGCGCCGGTGCCGTGGTGCAAGGCTATGCCCGGGTCGCCCGCGGCGCGAGGTGGACGCTCGACTCGAAGCGGATGCCAAGGCGGCCGGACGCAGCCCGCGCCCGGCCGTTCGCGGGCCGCTCGGCGGACGCCTCAGACGCCCCTGCCGCGGTGCTCGCCCGATTCGGCCGCGCGAAGCCGCTGTGTTAGGCTCGCTTGGCTGGTTCGCACCTCGTGCGGAACGGTATGCGCAAGTGGCGGAATAGGCAGACGCGCACGGTTCAGGTCCGTGTGCCCGTGAGGGCGTGGGGGTTCAACTCCCCCCTTGCGCACCAACATCCAGACGGCCCGGGTCATCGACCCGGGCCGTTCTGCGTCATCGAACCGTTCGTGCCATGCCGGCCTTCAGGACCGCTGTTCCACCACCCTGAGCTCCGCTCCGATGCCGAGGTCGTCGACGGCGACCTGCAGCGTGCGCTGCGCCATCTGGACGAGCTCGTCCCGTGCCCCGATCCGCTCGGACAGGGAGCCGGCGAGGTCGACGAGGCTGTTCAGGATGAACAGGTCACGCCATGGCCCGAACGGGTCCGGAGGGTTCGGGTCCTCCCACCACCAGCGAACCGGAACGTACAACGGGAAGCAGATCTTCTCCCCGTTGACGGTGATGCACATCTCGTGTGACATGGGTTCCCCCTCCCAATCGATGCCGGCGCACTCCGCCGGCGCCGGCCTCGCCGAAGGCGTGCCCTCCTCGGGGCAGGACTCCGACGAACTCAGCCTGCGGCCGCCCCGCGGTCGTCACTCCTCAACTCGGCGCCGACGCCGAGGTCATCGACGGCAGCGCGCAGTGCACGATGGGCCGTCTGCTCGAGGTCCACCCTGACCGCGATCCGCTCCGAGAGTGAACGAGCGAGTTCGACGATCGCGTCCAGGATGACGAGGTCGCGCCACGGGTCGGGGAACGGCCCCGCGATCTTCCCCCACGGGTCCGGTGTAGGGCCGTGCGGGTCGTTCCAGTGCCATCCGACGGGCAGGAACAGCGGAAAGCAGAGTGTCTTCCCGTTGATCTCGATGCAGACCTGGCTTGGCATGATTCCCCCCGGATCCCCGCGATGAGCGGATGCCGCCAAACGCCACACTGGCACTGGGAGACGCTGGCTGCGACACCCGAACGGGGGCGGAAATGCACACCCTCGGCACCGACCGTCGGGGCGCTCGGATGGTCACGGATGCCGAGTGCGCAAGCTTGGAACGAAGGTCCCGGAGGCGCGGAATCGCGCCGTCGCCCGTCGTTGACCCTGTCCGTTCTCGCATCACCCGGCCGGCTGCTCGTGGATGCCCGTGCTGAAGCTCGACCCGTTGAGCTCGAGGTACGCGTGACGCTCGGTGATCGACAGCGTCATGGAGTTCCGGCGCTCCAGTGCGGCCGCGACGTCGTCGATGAACCCGGGATCGAAGCTGACCAGCGGGATCTCCTCGGCGCGATGGATGCGCTTGCCCGCCCACGCGGCCGCGACCTTCGCCGGGTCGCGATGCGTGTAGACGGCGGCGCGACCGGCGTGCTTCGACCCGGAGTGCAGGCGCTCGGCATCCGGGGCCCCGACCTCGATCCAGGCGGTGATCCGTCCGGTGAGGTCTCGCACGAGCACCGCGGGTTCGTCGGTGGCCGAGATCCCCTCGCTGAAGGCGACGCCCTCCTCGTACTCGAGGCAGTAGGCGAGCAGGCGGGTCACCATGAACGTGTCCGTCTCGGAGGGGTGCCGCGCCATCCGGAGCGTGAGGCTCTCGTAGATCCCGCGGTCGACGTCGGCGAGTTGCACGTCGAACGTGTGGATCGTCGCACCGAGGGCCATGGTCCTCGAGCCTACGGGCGAGGCGTCCCGATCGCGCACCCCGCCGTGCGGGTCATCGCCGGACGGGGCACAGGGACCGGGGCACGTGGGCGGAGGGGCCCGGCGGCTAGGCTGCGGGCATGCACCCGGTGCTCCGATCCCTCGTCCTGCCGGGTCTGGGCGCGATCGCCGTGCTCGCCGCGGCCGGACGCGTGGTGCGGCTCGTCGGAGGCGACGACCCGCGCGAGGACCGGGCGGTGCGTGCGCTCCAGGAGGCCACCGGGCACCGCGCGGGCGACGACCCGCCGGCCGGGCCGGCCGCCGGCCGCGGCGGCGCGGTCGATCGGGTCACCGGCCCGCTCTCCTGGTACTCGGGGGTGCCGCAGACGGTCGCGAACGGCGCGCTGTGGTGCGGCGTCGCCTGGCTGCTGACGCGCGAGGGTCGCTCGGCGCTCGCGCCCGGTGCGGCGCTCGCGCTCGAGACGGCGTGCTTCACGGCATCCGCGGCGCTGGTCGGGCGGCCGAGACCGCGCGACGTGTGGCGACCCGAGCCGCCGCACGCCACGTCGTCGTTCCCGTCGGGGCACACGGCGGCGGCCTTCGCGCTGCACGGCACGCTCGCCGACCTGCTCGATCGGCACGGGGTGCGCGGTGCCCGGCTCGTCGGGCCGATGCTGCGGTACGGGATCCCGGGTGCCATCGCGTTCTCGCGGATCCACCGGGGACAGCACCACGTCACGGACACGATCGCGGGTGCCGCGCTGGGCCGCTGGAGCGCCACGACCGTCCGGCGGGCGCTGCTCCGCGCCTAGCCGAGCCCCGGCGAGCCGAACCGTGATGCGTTCGATATTCGCGGGACCTACCCTGTTGACATGGCACCCGTTCCGCGGCGCACGGCCGCTCGACCCGCGATCACGACGGCGCCTCGCCGGGGGTTCCGCGGGGGACTCGCGGTGGTCGTCCTCGCGGCGATGACCGTGGCGCTGAGCGCGTGCACCTTCGGCCAGGACGACGTCGATCGCGGCAGCGTCGACGGCGGCGACTTCTCCGACGACGGCTGCACGAGCGTCGTCGTCGCGACCTCCTCCGAGAAGGTCAACATGCTCGACGCGCTGGCGGCGGCGTTCAAGGAGTCGCCGGAGCATGCGGCGCTCGACGAGTGCGCCACCATCCGGCCGGTCAACGTGTCGTCGGGCGATGCGACGCGGTTCCTCACCGCGGGCGGGGACTGGCCCGACGAGGACGTCCGACGCTGGCCGACTCTCTGGTCGCCGGCCTCGACGGTGTGGACCGAGCGGGTCGCAGCCGCGGCATCAGCCTCGCTCGTCGGCGACCCCGTGTCGTTCACCCACACGCCGATCATCTTCGCGATGCCCGAGACCATGGCGAAGGCGCTGGGATGGCCGGACGCCGAGATCGGCATCGCGGACTTCGAACGGCTGTGCGCCGACCCCGCCGGATGGAGCAGCGCGGGCAAGCCGATCTGGGGCTCGTTCAAGATCTCGAAGACGAACCCGAACACCTCGACCACCGGGCTGTCGGCGATCCTGATGCAGTCGTACGAGGCGTCGGGCAAGGCCGACGGCCTCACGGCGGCGGACGTCGCGGGCGCCGAGGAGTTCTCGCGGGTGTTCGAGGAGTGCGTCATCCACTACGGCGACACCACCGGGAAGGTGCTCACGACGCTGTACGACGAGACGCAGGAGGGGGCCGGCGGGTCCGGGTACGTCTCGGTCGTCGCGCTCGAGGAGACCTCGATGCTCAACTACAACCAGGGCAACCCCGACTCGCACACCGTGCAGCCCGGCGAGACGCTGACGCCGCCGAAGGAGAAGCTCGTCGCGATCTACCCCTCGGGCGGATCGATGTGGTCGGACAACCCGATCACCGTGCTCGGGGCCGACTGGGTGACCGACGTGCAGCGCACGGCGGGTACGGCGTTCGTCGACTTCCTCGCCACCGAGCCCGCCCAGCGGATCCTGCCCGAGTACGGGTTCCGGCCGCTCGACGAGTCGGTGCCGCTCGGCGACCTGTTCACGGAGCAGTACGGCGTGGATCCCGCCGGACCGGCGATCACGCTGCCGCGCCCGGGCGTCGACGTGGTGTCGGCCGCGCTGGACCAGTGGACGCAGATCCGGAAGCCGTCGTCGGTGCTGGAGCTCATCGACGTGTCGGGCTCCATGGACGACCCGATCGGCGACGGCCGGTCGAAGCTCGACGGCGCGATCGAGGGCGCGCAGGCCACGCTCGGACACTTCCGCGGCACCGACCAGGTCGGCATGTGGGCGTTCACCACCGGCGTGGACTCGACGGCGGGGCGGAACCTCATCGTGCTGCGGGACGTCTCGCCCCTCGGGTCCGACCGCGAGACGCTGAGCGCCTCCGTCGACGACCTGCGCTACGCGAACCGGGAGGGCACGCCCCTGTACGACGCGATCGCGGTCGCGTACGACGAGATGGTCGCGCGTGCGGAGCCCGGACGCATCAACGCGATCGTCGTGCTCTCGGACGGCCAGGACACCGACTCGTCGATCTCGATCGACTCGCTCATCGCGAAGATCGGCGGATCCTCCCGCGAGGGCGGCGACGCGGCGCCGGTGCGGATCTTCCCGATCGCGTACGGCGAGGGCGCCGACACCGGCTCGCTGCGGCGGATCGCCGAGGCGACCGGCGGACAGTGGTTCGACGCGTCGGACGCCGCGAAGATCGACCTCGTGTTCGCCTCCGTCATCAACAACTTCTAGGGGCGGCGGATGGATGCCCTGACCATCGCGGCCGCGGACGGCTACATCGACGACGCCACCGAGGCGCTGCAGACCTCGCCGGTCTACGTCTCGGCGGAGGTGGGCGGAGCGTCGGCGCTGCGTGACGAGCTGCTCGCCCGGGTCGGCGACGACTCCATCGGCATCGCCGTGTTCTCCGACAACGCCGCGCTCGAGGCATCCGGAACGGAGATCCTGGGCCGGCTCGCCGAGACCACGACCTACGACACGATCATCGTCGCGGTCGGCGACGACCTCGTCGCCGGGTCGCGCGTGCTCGACGCCGGAGAGGCGATGCAGATCGCGAACGAGGCGGAGGCCGGCGCAGGCGACCTCGACGCCGCACTCGCCGAGACGGTGCAGGGCGTGCAGGTCGCCGCCGAGCCCGCCCCCGTCGTCGGCGGCGGCGATGCGGGCGGAGGCGGCCTCGGCCTCGGGCTCGTGATCGGCGCGGCCGTGCTCGTGGCCGCCGCGGCGGCGCTGGTCGGCCTGCTCCGGGCGCGCCGTCGCCGCGCGCGCCGCACGGCCGGGGGGAGGCTTCCCGAGCCCATCGGCCGGCACGTGATCGCGCTCCGCTCGCTCGCGGCCGAGTACGCCCAGGTCGGCGCGCGCGGCAACGCCGCCGCGGCGGCGACCGCCAACGACACCATGCGGATCGCGGAGAACGTGGAGGAACTGTTCACCAGGCTCGACCGCGCCGGGGGCGCCCAGCGCGGGTCCGCCGCGATCGAGGTCGACGACACGCTCCGCAAGCTCACCGCGGCGCTCGACCGCGACTACCTGCTCGACATCCTCACCCACCCGCATCTCTGGGACGACCCGGACGAGCGCGTGCAGGAGGTGCGCGAGGCGGTCGTGGCCGTCTCCAACGACCTCGTGCAGAACATCAGGCAGGTGAACGCTCGCCGCGGGCTCCACTTCCAGGTCTCGCTCGACGGGCTGATCGGCCGGCGCAAGGAGTTGCAGGAGTGGGACCGGGCGTTCCGGCACGCGTCGGACGACGGCCAGGACCCGCCGCAGGGCGGGTGAGGGGCGGGTCTCCGCGGTCATCCGGTGGTCCGGGCGTCCGCTAGTATCGTCCAGTCGGCCCCACGGCCGGCACCGGAGCGGCGGAGCCGCCCCACGCGGATGTAGCGCAGCTGGTAGCGCGTCACCTTGCCAAGGTGAAGGTCGCGGGTTCGAACCCCGTCATCCGCTCCACTCCGTTCCTCTCCCTGCGAGTTCCCCGACCGCACCGTCGTCAGCAGCCTCTATCCTTGGCTGACCGGGATGTCGGCGACGGGGGATGGTGCGACAGATGCGACGACGGGCGCGGCGACTCATCGCAGTGCTGGTCCCGGCTGCCGTCGCGATCGGACTCGTCGCCTGCACCGATCCGGTGCTCCGGCCCTCCAGCGACCCGGCGACCTCGGCTGAGGAGCTCGCGGGCGCTGCGGAGTACTGCGAGTCGCAGGGCGGCGAAGTGCAGCAGCGTCAGCCCGCATCGCAGACCGACCTCGGCGAGTCCGAGTGGGTCCCGCTCGGCGACCCGGTCGCGGTGTGCCGGTTCCAGACGCTCGACGACGACGCGAAGTCGCGCATCTACGTCGACCTGGTGACGATCACGTCGGACGAGCCGACGCTGGCCGCACTCGCCTACCTCTCGCGCGCCGAGATCCCCGACGACCCGCCCGGCAACCCCGCCTCGGCGCTCTGCGCGTCGCTCGGCGGCACCGGCGCCTTCGGATCGAGCGGCCGCGGCGGCGGGTTGGCCGACCCCGACGACGCGGACGATCCCGTCATCGTGCCGTGCACCTTCGCCGACGGATCGTTCATCGACGAGTGGGGTCTCGCGTACCACGCCGACGGCACGGTGCGCGGCAAGGACCTCTCGGGCGTCTTCCAGTTCGACCAGTCCACGCTGCCCCAGCTCTTCTGACCGCGGCCGTCCGCGGCCGGCCTCAGCCGTCGATCGCGAGCGGCAGCACCTCCGCGTTCGGAAGGGCGGCGAGGAGGCGTCCGGTCACGAGCAGCTTCGAGCCCCGGATGCCGCTGCCCACGATGAGACGGGGGTGCGCGGCGACGGACTCGTCGACGAGGATCGGCCAGTCGGAGGGGAGACCGATCGGCGTGATGCCGCCGTATTCCATGCCGGTGAGCTCGACCGCGTCGTCCATCGGGGCGAAGGACAGCCGGCGCGCTCCGAGGTGCCGTCGGATCACGCCGTTGACGTCGGCGCGATCGGATCCGCGGACGAGGCAGGCCGCGTACCAGGTGCGCTCGCCGCGCCGCGCCTGCACGACCACGCAGTTCGCGCCATCCGCCATCGAGACCTCGTAGTGCTCGCAGAACGCCGCCGTGTCGGCGAGGCCCGGCTCGATCGCGGACACGAGCACGTCGGCGGCCTGCGTGGGGGCCATCGTGGCGACCGCACGCTCGGTCGGCGGCGCGAGCAGGCGCGGGGCGTCGAGTGCGGGTGCGAAGTCGAGCGTGCCGAAGCGCATGGCGATCAGGCTACGACGGATGGCGCGGCTGCGGCGCTGCGGCCGGCGAACTCGCATCGGATGCACCGGCCCACGGGACGGAGGCCGACGAAGATGGTCGAGGACGAGACCCGGTCAGTCGTTCGCGTCGACCTTGAGCGTCGTGCCGTGGACGTGCTCGCCGACGACCGTCGCGATGACCGCGGGAGTGTGCGCGGCGTACTTGCGCTCGTACTCCGCGTCGATCGCCGCGTGGAGGTCGTGGTCGTCGTCGGCGACCCACGTGAACACGACGTCGCGGATCACGCCGGCCGACTTGATCCGACCTGCGCCGCCCTCCTTCGCGCGCTTGTACCAGCCGTTGCCGGGCCCGTACGCCGAGCGGACGTAGAGGTCGTCGCCGATGCGGACGACCCAGATGGTCGTGTACGGCCTCAGCGACCCGTCCTGGCGCTCGGTCGCCACCTCCAGTTGCTCGGCGGCGCCGATGCGGTCGAGTTGGTGGTCGGTCCACGGACTCATGGGTCGTCCTTCCCGTTCGGTGTTCCGGTCAGCCGAGCGTGGGCTCCTCGGCGAGGGGGTCGATCAGGGCGGGGTCGTGCGGGTCGATGCGGCGGTGGTTGTTCACGCGCGGGTCGACCTCGTACTCGCGGATCGTCGGCGCCACGCGGTCGGACTGCGCGATGAGGAACTCGACCATGCCCGACGCCTCGGCGGGCGAGAGCTTCGCGGGGTCGAGGTAGTGGTCGACGGCGTCGAGCGGCAGGTAGACCGGCATCCGGTCGTGCACCTCGCCGGAGGCGTCGCGCGCCTCGCGCGTGATGATCGAGGTCGAGACCTCCCACGTGCCGTCGTCGAGCTTGCGGGCCGTCGAGATGCCGGCGGCGGCGAGCAGGTCGTCGGCGCCGTGCAGGTAGTGCGCGCGCTTCATCCCCGGTTCGCCCGTCCACTCGTAGTACCCGCGCATGGGGACGACGCAGCGGCCCGACGCGAACGCCCCCTTCCACAGGCCGTTGGTCGCGACGGTCTCGATGCGGCTGTTGAACTGCGGCCGCTTGGAGTCCTTCATGAACGCGGGGTGGAAGTCCCACCGGGCCGGCTCGAGTCGCCGGACGAACTCACCGGTGTCGGAGCGGGCGCGCTCGCGCACGATCGGCACGGTGTCGGTCGGTGCGAGGCTGTACGACGGCCGCCAGTCGGCGAAGTCGTTCTCGGCATCGAACACGGCCGTGAGGTCGTCGGCCTGCTGCGAGACCACGAATCGTCCGCACATGGAGGCCCTCCGATCGGATCACTCGAGCCTACGCCGGGGTGCGGACACGCTGCAGGCTCCCAGCGGGACCGGGTCGAAACGGAGATTCCCCTGTCGCGAATGCGTCCGCATGGATACGGTGAGAGCAGAGATCTGCCCGTCCGAGGGTCGAGGTCGCACGACGGCGTGCGGCCAGTCCAACGGGAGGGGTCGATCGCACCCAGTCAACGACGACAGGTCGCACGGGAATGCGGCCGGAGGGGGCACACCATGAGATCCGACCACCGACCCGTCAGATGGCGCAGACGCGCGATCGCGGCATCCGGAGCCCTGCTGCTCGGCGCCTCGCTCGTGACCGCCACCGCGGCCTCCGCCGCGGACGACCCGCGCGAGGGCCTCGCGCCCGGCCTGTTCGACGCCGGAATGGCGACCTCGAACGTCGACCTGCTCTCGAGCACGCCGAAGGTGTCTCCCTTCGACGTCTTCTTCAACTCCGACCTTGCGTTCACGGGCGACTTCGCCATCGGCGGCAGCTACGCCGGGTTCCAGGTGTACGACGTCTCCGACCCGGCCTCGCCGTCGCTGCGCGGCACGTTCGTGTGTCCCGGCGGCCAGGGCGACGTGTCGGTGTACGGCGACCTGCTCTTCATGTCGGTCGAGCAGTCGAGCGGCCGGATCGACTGCGGCACGCAGGGTGCGCCGGGCTCGGTGAACCCCGACCGGTTCCGCGGCGTCCGCATCTTCGACATCAGCGACATCGACAACCCGGTGCAGCTGCCGGGCGTCCAGCTGTGCCGCGGATCGCACACGCACACCCTCGTCACCGACCCGAACGACCCGGACAACATCTACGTCTACAACTCGGGCACCTCGAGCGTGCGCTCGCCACTCGAGCTGGAGGGCTGCGAGAACGCGGCGCTGACGACGGAGCCGGTGACCGAGGGCAACCCGACGCAGTGGCGCATCGACGTCATCCAGGTGCCGCTCGCGGCGCCCGAGACGGCGGAGGTCGTGAACCAGCCCCGCATCTTCACCGATGAGGAGACCGGCGCGTTCAACGGCCTGCAGAACACGCTGCCCGGGTCGGCGCAGCATCCGAGCGGGGCGATCTACTCGCCGACGCCGAACACCAACACGTGCCACGACATCACCGCGTACCCCGAGCTGGGCATCGCGGCCGGCGCGTGCCAGGGCAACGGCATCCTGCTCGACATCACCGACCCGGCCAACCCGGTGCGGACCGACGCGGTCTCCGACCCGAACTTCTCGTACTGGCACTCCGCCACGCTGAGCAACGACGGCACCAAGGTCGTGTTCACCGATGAGTGGGGCGGCGGCGGCGGCGCGCGGTGCCGTGAGACCGACCACCCGGAGTGGGGCGCCGACGCGATCTTCGACATCGTCGACGGCGAGATGCAGTTCGCGAGCTACTACAAGCTCCCGGCCGTGCAGACCACGACCGAGAACTGCGTCGCGCACAACGGCTCGCTGGTCCCGATCCCGGGGCGCGATGTCATGGTGCAGGCGTGGTACCAGGGCGGCCTCTCGATCTGGGACTTCACCGACTCGGCGAACCCGGTCGAGATCGCGTACCTCGACCGCGGCCCGATCACCGAGGGCTTCCTGACGCTCGGCGGCTACTGGTCGACCTACTGGTACAACGGCAACGTGTTCGGCAGCGAGATCGCGCGCGGCTTCGACAGCGTGGCGCTCACGCCGAGCATGTACCTCTCGGCCAACGAGATCGCCGCAGCCGGTGAGATCCAGCTCGACGAGTTCAACGCGCAGATGCAGACGATGCTCGTGCACGCGCCGAGCTTCGCGCTCTCGCGGGCCTTCGTCGACCAGGCCGAGCGCGACGGCAGCCTGAGCGGGAATGCGCTCAAGCAGGTGCGCAAGGCGATCGACCAGGCCGAGAAGCTCGCGGCCCAGGGCGACGACGGCTCGGCCGTCGACCAGCTCATGAACGCGGAGCGCAAGTCCGGCGCCGCGCCGGACTCGAACCTCGCGCAGAGCCTGCAGGGGCTCGTGGCGATGTACGACTGAGTCGCACGGGGAGGCCGGGCGACCGGTCTCCCCGGCGCTCGCGACGATGCCCGGCGATCCTCGGATCGCCGGGCATCGGTCGTGCGGCCGAGCAGTGCGCCCCGGGTCAGGACGAACGTTCGGCCAGCATGCCGAGCATCCGCGAGATCTCGATGCTCTGGTCGCCCTCGACGTGACGGGCGAAGTCCGAGATCGTCGGCTCCTCGCCGCCGCCCGCCGAGTACAGGTCGCCGACCATCTCGAGCGCGCCACGATGGTGCTGGATCATGTACTCGAGGAAGAGTCGCTCGAACTCCACGCCCCGCGCGGCCTCCAGACGCTCGAGCTGGTCGTCGGTGAGCATGCCCGGCATGAGCTCCGCGCCGTGGTCGTGGCCGCCGCGCAGCGGCTCGACGCGATCCTGCAACCAGGTCGTCATGAGCTCGATCTCGTCCTGCTGGCTGATGCTCATGCGCTCCGCGAGGAGGCGCAGGTCGCGGTCGGTGGTGCGCTCGTCGACCCATCCGGTCATCGTGATGGCCTGATCGTGGTGGTGGATCATGTCGCGCATGAACTGGGCGTCGACCTCGACATGGGCCGGTGCGTCGAAGCCCTCCGCCGCTTCCTCGGGGGAGAGCGTGCGGTTCTCCTCGCCCGGCGCGCCGAGCTGCACGACCGGTCCCGTCGCCTGCGGCGCGTCGTCAGCGCCGTCCGCCGTGCACGCGGTCAGCCCGAGGGCGAGCAGGAGCGTCGCAGCGATGCCGTAGGGCCGGGTCAGAGCCGCCATCCGAGTACCTCATCCACGTCGAAGGGAACGTCATGCGCGCGGTCGGGTCGGCCCGCCGCGCTGCAGGTCTCGTCAGGCTAGCCCGGATCCGCAGCCCGCGCGACCGGCCTTCCGGCGACCTCCCCGCATCCGGTCCGAGCGGGTGCAGGATGAGCGCATGACGATCGGACTGCGCACCGACGTGCTGCGACCCGCCGACTCGGAGCGCGCCGAGCGCGTCACCTACGTCGAGCTCTTCTTCGACCTCGTGTTCGTCTTCGGGCTGAACCAGCTCGCCGCCTACCTCGCCGGCAACCAGACCCCGCTCGGCGCGGTCGAGGGCGCGATCATGGTGTGCGCGCTCTGGTGGGTGTGGGTCTCGACGACCTGGGTGACCAACTGGCTCGATCCGGTCCGGATGCCGGTGCGCGTCGCCGTGATCGCGTTCGCGTTCGTCGCGTTCGTCATGAGCGTCGCGATCGGCGAGGCGTTCGGCGAACGGGCGTGGACCTTCGCCCTCGCGTACGTCGCGCTGCAGCTCGGCCGCGCCGTGCTCATGGTGTGGGCGACGGCGCGGCACGACGCGCGGGTGACGCACGACTTCGGCAACGTGCTCGTGTGGGCGCTGGCCGGTTCGGTGCTGTGGATCGTCGGCGCGCTGCTGCCGACGGCGTTCCAGCTGCCGTTCTGGGCGGCCGCGCTCGGGCTCGAGCTCGTCGGCAGCGTCCGCGGGTACCCGGTCCCTGGCCGCGGCCGCGTGGAGATCGAGCGCTGGGACGTCTCGGGGGGCCATCTCGCGGAGCGGAGCGCCCTGTTCGTGCTCATCGCCCTCGGCGAAGGGCTGCTCGTGACCGGATTCGAGTTCGCCGGCGAGGAGGCGTCCGCCGATCGCGTGCTGGCGATGGTCCTGGCGTTCGTGCTCGCCGTGGCCTGCTGGTGGATCTACTTCGACCACGGCGAACGGATCGGGTCCGAGGCGCTGCAGGCCGCCGGTGCGCCGGGCCGGATGGCGCGTGCGGCCTACTCGTGGGTCCACCTGCTGATCGTCGGCGGCATCGTGCTGCTCGGCGTGGGGGACAAGGAACTGCTCGCTCATCCGCACGAGCAGAGCCTGGGAGCCGTCGTCACGGTGCTCGGCGGGCCGGCGCTGTTCCTGGTCGGGACGCTGGCGTTCCGGCGCGTGCTCGAGCGGCGCTGGATGCGGGCGCAGCTCGCCGGCATCGGCGGCATCCTGGTCGTCGCGGCGATGTCGCCGCTGCTCGATCCGCTCGGTACCGGTGCGCTCGCCGCGGTCGTGCTCGTCGCCACCGCCGTCGGCGAGAGCCTGGAGCGGATGCGCCGACGCGCACCCTCCGGCGGCTGAACAGGGCGCGACGTCGTCTCGGCCGCATTCCGGTTGCGGCGACGAGCTCGCGCCCTCGCCGACGCTCAGCGACCGCCGAACTCCTCCTGGTCGTCCTCGGGGTCGGCGACCTCCTCCATGACGAACTCGACGTCCTCCTCGCCGACGCCCTCGGCCTCGAGCTCCTCCTCGTACTCGACCTCGGCCTCCCTGCCGTGGTTGAAGTCCCCTTCGAGCGGATCGACGAAGCTGGTCATGGCATCCTCCTTCGGATGGGCGGCGGCCCGGGGCTCCGGGCTCCGCGAGGTGCCATCAGGCTAACGCCGCGCGGGCCGCGGGGGAACGGGGTGGACGAGCCCCGCGGATCACCGACGGGGGAGCGCGAGGATGCGCTCGAACGCCGCGTCCGCCACGCGGTCGACGGCCTGCCGCTCGGGGTGCGCGTCGTGGAAGTCGACGATGCGCCGCGCGCCCTCGTCGAAGGTGATGGTCGTGCGGAACCCCGGCACGAGCGCCTTCACCTTCGCGTTGTCGAACACCATCGAGTGCGCCTTGTCGCCGAGCAGGCCCGGACCCCAGTCGGGGTGCACCGCCGCGATGGTCTCCGACGCGACGTGCACGAGTTCCGCGTCGGGGACGCCGGCCGCCTCGGCGAGCCAGCGGTAGATCTGGTTCCACGTCGGGGCATGGTCGCCGGTGATGTGGAAGGCGTCGCCGACGGCGAGGGGATTGCCGAGCAACCCGACGAAGGCGACCGCGAAGTCGTCGTGGTGGGTGATCGTCCACAGGCTCGTGCCGTCGCCGTGCACGACGACGGGGCGGCCGGCGCGCATGCGGGCGATGTCGGTCCAGTGGCCGATGGTGGGCACCGACGTGGCGTCGTACGTGTGGGAGGGACGGACGATGGTCGCGGGGAAGCCCCGCTCGCGGACGGCCCCGACCAGGACGTCCTCGCAGGCGATCTTGTCGCGCGAGTACTGCCATTCGGGGTTCACGAGCGGCGTCGACTCCGTCACCGGGAGGCGGCTCGGCGGGGTCTGGTAGGCCGAGGCCGAGCTGATGAACACGTACTGGCCGATGCGGCCCTCGAAGAGCTCGAGGTCGGCGCGAACGTGATCGGGCGCGAACGCCACGAACTGGCAGACGACGTCGAACTCGAGCGGATCGACGCCTCCGCGGCCGAGCGCCTCCTTCACGGCGTGCACGTCGCGGACGTCGGCGGCGATCTTGCGCACGTCGCCGGGGAGGGGTCGCAGGGCCGATGAGCCGCCGCGGTTCAGGACGGTCACGTCGTGGCCGACGGCGAGGGCGCGCCGGACGCACGCGGAACTGATGATGCCGCTGCCGCCGATGAACAGGATCCGCTTCGCGCTCACCGACCCCATGGTGCCATCCGGCGGCCCTCGACGACAGGCCCTGCGACCCCGCGGGTCAGGCGGCGGACCAGCCGCCGTCGGAGGCGAGCACGACGCCGTTGACGTTCACGCCGTCGTCCGAGAGCAGGAACGTGATCGACGCGGCGAGGGCCTCGGCCTCGGCGGCGTCGGGGAGGATCGCCATCGCCTGCCGCACGCGCTGCGCGCCGAGCGGCGAGGCGAAGCTCGCCTCGATGTTGGTGATGGTCGGGCCGGGTGCGACGGCGTTCACCCGCAGTCCGCTCGGGCCGTACATGAACGCGGTCGACTTCGTGAGGCCGACCACCGCGTGCTTCGACGTCGTGTAGGCGACGCCGGCCGCCGAGCCGCGCAGCGCGGCCTCGGACGCGGTGTTCACGATGGAGCCCGCGCCGCGGGCGACCATGGCGGGGACGACGGCGCGCATGAGCTTCATGGTGCCGTCGACGTTCACGCGCATGACGCGCTCCCAGACGGCGTCGTCGAGCTCGCCGACCGGGGTCATGTCGTCCATGATCCCCGCGACGTTCGCGAGGCCGTCGATGCGCTCGCCCGCGGCCGCCACGATCTCGTCGATCCCGGCGTCGTCGGTGATGTCGGCGGCGAGCGTCACGAGGTCGGCCCCGGCGTCCTCGGCGGAGCGGAGTTCGCCGGCGAGGTCGTCGAGGCGCTCGCGCGAGACGTCGACGGCGACGACCCTTCCGCCCTCGCGGGCGATGCGCGAGGCGGTGGCGCGGCCGATGCCCGATCCGGCGCCGGTGACGATGACCGTCTTGCCGGTGAAGCGACCGCGATCGATCCGCTCGCGCCACTCGGGGCGCTCGACCGGTGCCGGTTCCGTGGCCGCGGCCTCGGCGGTCTCGGTCGACGCGTCTGCGGGGGCCGCACCCGCGGGCACCTCGCCGGCCGCCGCCCGCGCGACGAGCTCGTCGAGCATCGCCTGCGAGAAGCGTCCCTTGCTCAGGGTGACGAGGCGCTTGAGCGCGAGGCGGTGGACGGGCCGGAGCACGTCGGGGTCCTGACCCGACTGCGACAGCAGGTCGCGGATGATGGGGCCGCCGGTGGGGTCCTTCAGCCAGGTCCTGATCGAGGAGTCTCCGGTGAGGGTCGTCGTGGTGCTCATGAGGGGGATGTCCTTCCTTCACTGGCGCCGACGGCGATCGCCGACACCGGACAACGCTGTCCGGTAGTAACGTAGCACCCATGTCCGAGCGTCAGCCGGGAGTCGGCACGACCGCCCGCCGGCCCAACCGCGGGCCGAGCGCGGGCCCCGGGAACCGCCGCGCGCTGATCGCGGCCGCCCGCGAGATCTTCGCGGCCGATGGGCTCTCGGCCCCGTTCAGCGCCATCGCCAAGCGCGCCGGCGTCGGCCAGGGGAGCCTCTACCGCCACTTCCCCGACCGGCTGTCGCTGGCCGTCGCCGTGTTCGAGGAGAACCTCGACGAGCTCGACGAGGCCGTCGCCGCACCCGACGCGGGGCTCGACGTGCTGCTCGAGCGCGTCATCGCGCAGGCGCTCAGCTCGACGGCGCTCATCGACCTGATCTCGGCGAACCCCCACGACCCTCGGGTCGAGCGCCTCGGGGACCGCATGCGCGGGATCGCCGAGGGCGCCGTGCAGCACGAGCGCGCGGCGGGCCGGTTCGGCGAGCACGTCGACCTCGAGGACGTGCTGCTCGCGATCTCCATGCTGGCGGGCCTGCTCGCCCGCACCGAACCGGACGCGCGGGAACGCACCGCCGAGCGGGCCTGGGCGCTCCTGCACGGCGCATTCGCCCCGCAGCCCGGCGGTCCCGGCCACCGCTGACCGGTCAGCCGCGCCCCGCCCACGGATCGTAGTCGGCCAGCAGCGGCTCCTGCCCCGGCCGCTCGCCCTCGGGAACGTGCTGGAGGTTCACGCGCACGCGGTACCAGAGCGAGCTCGATCCGCGCATGCCGTCGACGAGGACGTCCGCGGGTGCGAGCCGGGCTGCGGCATCCGGATGCGACGCCGTCCAGCGCTCGAGCGCATCGAGCGCCTCCGCCCTGGTCTCCGTGCGCGCCACCTCGATGAGCGGCATCGACGACACCCGGCGTCCCGAGCCCTCGCCGCGCGACGCGCCCCGCGGCGCGCGCTCGGCCGGACCGAGTTCGTCGGCCAGGGCGAGAAGGCCCTCGAGGGAGCCCACGGCGTCGTCGAGGCCCGCGTGCGCGTCACCACGCTCGGCGAAGCGCTCGAGGACGGTCGGCACCGTGAACTCCTCCGGTCGCCGCGAGCGCACCTCCTCCCATCCGAGCGGGGTCGAGACCCGCGCGTCGGGCAGCGGACGCACGGAGTACGCCGACGCCACCGTGCGGTCCTTCGCGTTCTGGTTGAAGTCGACGAAGACGCTCTCGCCGCGCTCCTCCTTCCACCACCGCGCGGAGGCGAGGCCGGGCGCACGACGCTCGACCTCGCGCGCAAGGGCCTCGGCCGCGAGCCGCACCTGCGGGTACTCCCAGCGCGGGGCGATGCGCACGAGCAGGTGGATGCCGCGCGAGCCCGAGGTCTTCGGCCAGCCGACGAGGCCGTGGTCCTCGAGCACGTCGCGCGCGACCATCGCCACGTCGACGATCTGCGACCAGTCGACGCCGGGCATCGGGTCGAGGTCCACGCGGAGCTCGTCGGGATGGTCGAGGTCCTCGGCGCGCACCGGGTGCGGGTTGAGGTCGAGGCATCCGAGGTTCACGACCCAGGCCAGGCCCGCGGCATCGCGCACCACGGCCTCCTCCGCCGAGGTGCCGCGCGCGTAGTGCAGCGTGGCGGTGTCGATGAACGCCGGATGGTTCTCGGGCACCCGCTTCTGGAAGAAGGGCTCGCGATCGATGCCCTTCACGAAGCGCTTGAGCACCATGGGCCGGCCACCGGCGCCACGCAGCGCCCCGTCGGCGACGGCCACGTAGTAGCGCACGAGGTCGAGCTTGGTCAGTCCCGCCTGGGGGAAGACGATGCGGTCCGGATGGCTCACGCGGACCTCGTGCCCGTCGACCTCGAGCATCACGGCGTCGTCGCGTGCGGCCATGACACCGGATCAGGGGGTGACCTGCGCCGTGGCGCCCGTCGAGCCCGGCGCGGCGGCGCCCGGCCGGTCCGGGTTCGACGTCGCGACGCCGGGATCCTGGTCCGCCGCGGGAGCCACGGTCGCCGCCGGTCGCCGGAGCTGCATCAGGATCGCCGCCGCCAGGCAGCAGGCGCCGGCCAGGGCGAGGATCGACCCGACGGGCGACGCGTCGCCGCCCGAGGTCGCGAACGTGTCGGCCAGCGTCAGTCCGAGCCCGAACCCGGCCCACCACAGGAAGAACGTGGTGGCGTGGATGAGCAGCAGGCCGCCGGTCACGGTGTCGTGCGGCGTCACCAGGCCGCGGCGCGCGCCCTGGAGCGCGAGGTACGAGCCGGCGACGGTCGCGAGCGTCGCACCGAGGGCCCACAGCAGCGGGCCGCCGTCGATCATCCCGTCGCGGTCGATCATCGTCTCGTAGACCTGTCGCAGGGGCAGGTCGGGCACCTTCGCCGCCGGGTTCCAGACGAGCAGGTGCAGCGTCCCGAGCACGATCACGGCCAGCTCCGCGCCCGCCGCGGCCGCCACCGCCGCGCGCACCCGCGGAAGGCTCCGTGCATCGGCGCGATGCTCGGACAGTCCGAACGCGATGAGGGCGTAGCCGCCCACGGCCGCGGCGAGGGCGAGCAGGATCAGGAACGGGGAGCGCGCCGCGCCGCTGAACCAGACCGCCAGCGGCAGGCCCACCGCGACGGCGACCGCAACCCACCGACGCCAGAGGGCCGGCGTGCCGGCGGTGACCAGCAGCAGGATCCCGAGCGGCAGCGCCGCCCACACCGCGGCGACCTCGAGCACCACCGAGGTGGCCGAGACCACGTCGCGCCATGCATCGGACGCGATGCCGGGCACCGCGAGGTCGACCGACACGCTCGTGGCCGCCAGGACGACCGCGACCGCGAGGAACGAGGCGCCGGCCCGGGCGCGCCGGCCCGGGAAGGCTCCGCTCCTCGGCATCCGGGTCATGACGACCTCATCTCGTTCCGGCAGCAGGTGCCGTTGACCCCACCATGGCACGGATCGACGGGCGGCGGAACCCGGTGCGGTCGTGCGCTCAGTAGCCCGCGGACGGGGACGGCGGCGGGCCGGATGGGGCGTCCCTCGCATCGGGCGCGCCTGCGCGGGCGAGCGCCTGCTCGAGGTCCTCCGCGAGGTCGTCGACGTGCTCGAGGCCCACCGAGAGCCGCACCAGGCCGTCGGGGATCGTCTCGGCCTCGGCGGGCCACCGCCGACGGCGCTCGAGCTGGGACTCGACCCCGCCGAGGCTCGTCGCATGCACCCACACGCGCGTCGCAGCCGCGACCCGTTCCGCGGCATCGGCCCCGCCCGCGACGACGATCGAGACGATGGCGCCGAAGCCGGGGTAGCGGACCTCCTCGAGGGACGGATGCCCGTCGAGGCGGCGGACGAGTTCGCGCGCGGTGGCCTGGGCCCGTTCGAGCCGCACGTGCAGCGTGCGGAGTCCGCGCAGTGCGAGGAAGGTCTCGAACGGCCCGGGGACTGCGCCGTGCAGGCTGCGATGCGCGACGATCCGCTCGAGCAGGTCGTCGTCGCGCGCGATCACCGCGCCCATGAGGACGTCGCTGTGGCCGGAGATCGACTTCGTCGCCGAGTGCACCACCAGGTCGGCGCCCTCGGCGAGCGGGCGCTGCAGCAGCGGGGTCGCGAAGGTGTTGTCGACCGCCGTCAGCGCGCCCGCCTCGCGCGCGGCGCGCGCGATCGCGGCCAGGTCGGCCACCTCGAGCGCCGGGTTCGTGGGGGACTCGACCCAGACGAGGTCGGCGCCGACGGCCGCCTCCGCGATGCCCGCGGTGTCGCGCACGTCGACGAGCCGCACGACGACCCCGCGCGTCGCGGCGAGGTCGTGGAGCAGGCCGATCGTGCCCGTGTACGAGTGCCGGGGCGCGACGGCCGTTCCACCGGTCGGCACCAGCGACAGCACCGCGGAGATCGCGGCCATGCCGGAGGCGAGCGCGACGCACGAGCCGCCCTCGAGTGCGCCGAGCGCCTCCTCGAAGGCGGTCCACGAGGGGTTGCCGTATCGGCCGTACGCCGCCGGTCCGCCCGCGTGGAAGGTCGAGGCGAGGTGCACGGGCGTGCTCATCGGGGCGTCCGGGTCGCGCGCCGGGCGTCCGACGTGCACCGCGAGGGTCTCCGGATGCAGGTCGAGGGCGTGCTCGCCCTCGGGGACGGGCTCGGGCTGGTCGTGCATGGCGGCTCCTCGCTGGACGGACTGGTTCGATCCTCGCCCATCGCGGCGGCGATGACGACGCCCGCCGATCCGGGTATCGTCCGCCCTGAGGGCGCGCGGGGGTGCGCGGAGGCCGACCGGCCGGCGCCATCCCACCGGTCCCCGCGGGCATCGTGCGCCGGGGGAGGAGCAGGCGATGCGACAGGTCGGATGGCTGATGGTGCTCGCCGTCGCCGCGGTGCAGGTGCTCGCCGGCGGGGCGATGCTCCTCGGCGACGTGCGCGCGACCTTCGAGGGCGACACGGGCGTGCGGTGGGAGGCGCTGGAGGCGGCGTACCCAACGGTCACGGCCCAGTTCGAGATCGCCAACCGGGCGTCGCTGGCCGGGACGCTGGTCGTCGGGCTCTACTCGGTGCTCGTCTGCGTGTTCGCGCTCCGGACGGCGCAGCGCTGGTCGTGGTTCGCCCTGTGGCTGCTGCCGGTCTTCATGCTGCCGGGCATCGTCGGCCTGCTCGGCACCGACAACCAGCAGGCGTTCGGGTACTTCGGGCTGGGGCTCGTCGCGGTCGCGGTGGTCGGCCTGCTGCTCTCGATCCCGGGCGTGCTCGTGGCCGACCGCCCCGGTTCCCCTCCCGACGGAACGCGGCGCGCGGGGGTCAGTCCGTCTTCGTGACCGGCTGCACCACGCCGTCGGTGACGTTTACGTCGACGCCGACGAACGTCGGCAGGTCGGGCTCGAGGGCGTCGCGCAGTTGCGACAGCGGCGGCACCCTCCCCCCCGGCGCCTCGACCGCGACCCGCGCGCGGAGGTTCTTCCACGTGATGCCCTGGACCTCGCCCTCGCCGAGCCAGTCCGTCGTCGCCGCCTGGATGCGCGCGGTCCAGGCGGCCTGGGCCAGGATCACGACCGTGTTCAGGGCCAGCGGGATGGCGGTCAGCACCGTGAGCACGGCGATGATCGCGTAGGCGCGGCGGCGCCGCGATCGCTGCGAGAGCGCGTCGCGCGCGTATCCGGCGAGGGTGAAGACGATCGCCCCGGCGATGATCAGCGCCACCACGTTCGAGAAGAAGAGGAGGAACGCGCCGACGGCCCCGTCGAAGTCGCCCTGGCCCAGGGTCACCCCGACGACCGCGAGGGGCGGGACGAGCGAGATCGCGATCGCGACGCCCGGCAGGACGGCGCTGAGGTCCTTGCGGCTCATCGCGAACGCCCCGGCGACGCCCGTCGCGAGCGCGGCGACGAGGTCCATCAGCTGCGGCGAGGTGCGGCCGGCGATCTGCGAGTTCGCGTTGAGGTTCGCGCTGTTCGGAACCCCGAGGGAGAACAGCGCGCCGATGAGGATGACGGCGGCGACCGCTCCCGAGACCCAGAGCACGGAGGAGAGGACCAGGCGCGCACGACCCGTGACGATGCCGACGGCGATGCCCAGGATCGGCGTGCCGAGCGGGGCGATGATCATGGCCCCGATCACGGTCGCGGTCGAGTCCAGGAGGACGCCGGCCGTCGCGATGACGCCCGACAGGATCAGCATGATGATGAAGCCGCTCCGCTTGCCGACCCGCTCGCCCGAGTCCAGGTCGAGCTGGTCGAGGAGGTCCTCGACCGGGTTCCGCGTCACCGGCGGGAGCAGGAGCTCTCTCATGGTCGCCACGAATCGGATGATGCCACCGCGGAGCCCGTGCGGCCCGGATCGGCGCGCGACGTCGGGCGAGTCCCCGCCGCGACGACCCCGGTGACACGGGCAGGGCGCAGACTGGAGTGGTGACCCCCGACCTCGCCCTCGACTGGCGCGCACCGCACGAGACGGACGTCGCGCAGACGCTCGGCGTGCTCCGCCGCGGCCCGGGCGACCCGACCTACGTGCGCGCCGCGGACGGCGCCGTCTGGCGGTCGACGCTGACCGACGACGGGCCGGCGACGCTCCGGGTGGTGCAGCGGGGCGCCGACCTCGTCCGCATCGAGGCCTGGGGTCCCGGCGCCGAGGCCGCCGTGGCCCTCGCGCCGTCCATGCTCGGCGAACGCGACGACACGACGGGCTTCCGCACCGGGGTCGAGGTGCTCGACCTCGCGCATCGCCGCAATCCGGGCATGCGCGTGGCGCGCACGGCGCGGGTGATGGAGGCGCTCGTGCCCGCCATCCTCGAGCAGAAGGTCATCTCGCGGCAGGCGCACGAGTCCTGGCGTCGGCTGCTGCGCGCCTTCGGCGCCACTGCGCCCGGTCCGTCGCCGCGTCCGATGCTCGTGCCGCCGTCGGCGGACGGATGGCGCGCGATCCCGACCTGGGAGTGGCATCGCGCCGGCGTCGACCCGCGCCGGGCCGCGACCATCCAGCGCGTCGCGTCCCGCGCCGCACGCGTGGAGGAGGCGGCCGAGCTCTCCCACGTCGATGCCGCCGCGCGACTGACGGTCTTCCCCGGGGTGGGCGCATGGACCGCCGCCGAGGTCGCGCAGCGCGCCTTCGGCGACCCCGACGCGGTGTCGGTCGGCGACTACCACCTCGCCGGCTACGTGGGGCATGCCCTCTTCGGGCGCGACATGGACGACGACGAGATGCTCGAGGCGCTCGCGCCGTGGACCGGCCAGCGCTATCGCGTCATCCGCCTGATCATGGCGGCGGGCCTGCCGGGCCGCCCCCGACGCGGACCCCGGATGCCGTTCGTCGACCACCGGTCGCGGTGATCGCGGCCTCCGCCGCGCCGATCGAGTGACCTTCGGCCCGACAGCGGCGACCGCGCTCGGCGAGGCTGGCAGCGAGCCGCCGATGACGGCGGCGAGGGAGTGATCGGACGTGTTCACGCAGGTGGTCGTGGGGTGGGACGGCTCGCCGAATGCGGACGCCGCCCTGCGATGGGCCGCGGAGCGCTCCGACGAGGAACCGCTCCGACTGGTGCACGCGGTGGCCGTTCCCGCCGCGGAGGAGCCCGGTTCCCGCGCCCGCCTCGCACCGGACGACGAGGCGGCTGGATTCCTCGAGCGCATCGAGGGGCTGCGCGCGACGCATCCGAATCGCGTCGTGTCGGCGCAGACCGTGCACGGCCGGGCGGAGAAGGTGCTCGGATCGTGCGTCGCGCACGACGCGCTCGTCGTGGTCGGCGCGTCGCAGAGCGGACACGAGACCGCCTGGACGCTGGGGGCCCGACTCGCCGGCCGGCGCGGCTCGGGCACGGTCGCGGTCATCCCGCCGGACTGGGACGTCGCGACCCGGAGGGGGATCGTGGTCGGCGTGGACGGTTCCGACGAGGCGCAGGCCGCCATCCGCGTGGGCGTCGAGGAGGCCGCCCGGACCGGCGAGCCGCTCGAACTGCTGCACGCGTGGGTCGTGCCGACGAGCTGGAACTCCGCCTACGTGGAGTACCTCGGCGACGTGTCGCTGATGGAGGAGATGCGGCACGACCTGCTGGACGCCGCCGTCGAGTACGCGCGCTCGATCGGGGGCGACCCGACCGGCCGGCTCGAGCGCGGCGCCGCGGCGCCGATCCTCGCCGAGGCGAGCGAGACGGCGCGCCTGGTCGTCGTCGGGAGCCATGCCGCCGGCGGCATGGTCCGCTTCCTGCTCGGTTCGGTGAGCCACGACCTGCTGCTCAGCGCGGCAGGCCCCGTCGTGGTCGTCGGCGAGGCGGGATAGCCGGCGCGCACGCGTCACGGGCGCAGGACCTGAGAGAGAAGGACCGGAGGAAGGAACGCCATGGACGAACTGGACGACGACCGTCCCCCCACCCGAAGCCTGACCGAGGAGGAGTGCTGGGCGCGTATCGAGGCCGCGCCGTTCGGCCGCATCGCCGCGCACGCCGCCGGGGAGGTCGACATCTTCCCGGTGAACCACCGGGTCGACCGCAGCGGCGTCGACGGACCGGCGATCGTGTTCCGCACCGCCGCGGGCACCAAGCTGCTGGAGCTGACCATCCACTCGCACGTCGCGTTCCAGGTCGACGGCTACACCGATGAGGACGCGTTCAGCGTGGTGCTCAAGGGGGAGGCGAAGCAGCTCGAACGCGACAGCGAGATCGAGCACGCCGAGACCCTCGGCGTGCAGCCGTGGGCGCCGGAGGCCAAGGACCGCTGGGTTCGCGTCCAGCCGACCGAGGTGCAGGGCCGGACGTTCCAGCGCGCCCGCTAGGAGGAGGCCGCCGCCGCATCCGCCGTGTCCGACGCGCCGTCGAGCAGCGCGTCGAGCGTCGGGTGGAGGTGCGGCGTCGACAGCGCCGACGCGGCGTGCTGCGCGCCGACCTCGAGCGCCGCGTCGACGTCGGCGCCGTCGAGCATGGCGTGCAGCACACCGGACATGAACGCGTCGCCCGCGCCGTTGGCGTCGACGACGTCGACCGGCACGGCGTCCACTCGGTGCTCGGTGACGGTGCCGCCGCGCGCGGACAGCGCGACCGCGCCCTCGGCACCGAGCGTGCAGACCGCGAGCCGGGCGCCATCGTCGACGACCCGGCGCAGGAATGGGAGCGGTTCGCCGATGCGGTCGGCGTTGAGGAACACCGCGTCGGCGGCATCCAGGAACGGCCGGTGGAACGCGCTCGTGCCGTCGTAGTCGTGCAGGTCGGTCCAGATCGGCCGGCCCGACGCGCGGGCGTCCGGGATGACCCGGCGCGAGCGCTCGGAGAGGTCGAGCACGATCGCGGCGGCGTCCTCCATCGCCGCCGTCAGTCGGTCGTCCTCTGGCGACGGTCGGTCGTCCGGCGTGGAGAGGTAGATGGAGACGCGCTCGCCGAGGGGCGTCATGAGGTTGAGGTGCCGCTCCGTGCGGACGCCGTCGACCTCGTCGAGCTCGAGGCCCGGGACGGATGCGAGGATGCTGCGGAGCCGCTCGCCGTCGGCGTCCGACCCGATCAGGGTGAACAGCTCCACCGGCCGTCCGAGCGCGGCGAGCCCGAGCGCCTTGCCCGCCGAGGTCCCGCCGACGGTCTCGTGGTCGCCGAGCGCGAACTGCATGTGCGGCACGGGCTCGGGGAGGTGCTCCACCCGGACGATCCGGTTCCACGATGCCGGTCCCGACACGACGACCCGGTCGCCCATGCTGCGCTCCGCTCCGGCCGCGGAGGTCGCGGCATCCGGTCCCATCCTGCACCGCCCGGCGTTCCGCCGGGAGGGGTCGGCGAGCCCGCCCTGCCGACCGCGTACGCTGGCGACCACCCGGCCACCACTCGCGAGGAGTCCGCATGCCCTTCTTCGACCTGCCCGCCGACGAGCTGCGCGCGTTCCGTCCGGAGGTCGCCGAGCCGGTCGACTTCGACGCGTTCTGGACGGAGACGCTCGCGGCGTCGCGCGCGTTCGCCACGCCGCCGCGGGTGGCCCGCGTGGACTCCCCGCTCTCGGTCGTCGACGTGCACGACGTGGAGTTCTCCGGGTTCGCCGGCGACCCGGTCAAGGGATGGCTGCTCACGCCCGCCGGCGCCGAGGGGCCGCTGCCGGCGATCGTCGAGTACGTCGGCTACGGCGGCGGCCGCGGGCTGCCGCACGAGCGGCTGCAGTGGGCGGCATCCGGGTACGCGCACCTCGTGATGGACACGCGCGGGCAGGGGTCGGCGTGGGGGACGGGCGGCGGTACGCCCGATCCGCACGGCACCGGACCGTCGTTCCCGGGGTTCATGACGCGCGGCATCCACGACCCGGCCGAGTACTACTACCGGCGCGTGTTCACCGACGCGGTGCTCGCGGTCGACGCGATGCGCTCGCTCGACGTGGTCGACGCCGGCCGCGTGGCGGTGACGGGCGGCTCGCAGGGCGGCGGGATCGCGCTGGCCGCGGCCGGACTCGTGGAGGGACTCGTGGGCGCGATGCCGGACGTGCCGTTCCTGTGCTGCTTCGAGCGATCGGTCGGACTCACCGATCGCGACCCGTACCACGAGATCGTCCGGTACCTGGCCGTGCACCGGGACGCCGCCCCCACCGTCTTCTCGACGCTCTCGTACTTCGACGGCGTCAACTTCGCGAAGCGGGCGAGCGCCCCGGCCCTCGTCTCGGTCGCGCTCATGGACCCGGTCTGCGCCCCGTCGACGGTCTACGCCGCCGCCAACCACCACGCGGTCGGGGCCGAGGTCGCCGAGTACGCCTTCAACGAGCACGAGGGCGGGCAGGGCGTGCACTGGTCGCGGCAGGCCTCGTGGCTCGCCGACCGGCTGCGCGGGGGGCCGCTCGCGAGCTGAACCCGCCGCGGCCGGTCGGCGCGCCGCGGCGCGCCGTGTCGGATGTCCGTGCTGGGCTGGGGTCATGGGCTTCGACGCGCGCTTCCTCGGCCTCGACGCACCGATGCCCGAGGTGCCGCCCGATGAGCGCACCGCGACCGTCGCGCTCGACTACCTGCACTTCACCATCGTCCTCGACACGTGCCGGCGGTTCGCGCGGATGACGGGCGTCAACGTCGACGGCGGGCGGGTGGTCGAGGTGCCGCGCGCCGACGACTGGCGCTTCGACGCGCGGATCCCCGAGGACTGGCAGGCCGGTCCGGACGTCTACGCGCGCAACGACCTCGATCGCGGTCACCTCGTGCGTCGACGCGACCCGGTCTGGGGTCCGCCGGAGGTCGCGCGCCGCGCGAACGACGACACGTTCCGGTTCACGAACGCGGCCCCGCAGCAGGCCGAGTTCAACCAGTCGCTCGAGCTCTGGAACGGCCTGGAGGATCACGTCCTCGCCTTCGCGACGGTGCACGCCCAGCGGCTGAGCGTGTTCACCGCGCCCGTGCTCGACGACGACGATCCGCCGTACCGCGGCATCCTGGTGCCGCTGCGGTTCGTCAAGGTCGTCGCCTGGCGGTCGGGCGACGTGCTCGCGACCGCCGGGTTCCTGCTCGACCAGTCGCCACTCGTGCGCCTCGACGCCCGTGAGCGCGAACGGGTCGCGGCCGGTGCGGCGGAGGTCCCCGACCTCGGTCCGTTCCGCACGTTCCAGGTGCCGGTCTCCGAGATCGCGGCCGCCACGGGGCTCTCCATGCCCGAACTCGCGGCGGCCGACCGCATGCCGGTGGCCGCAGCCGTCGCCGGGCCGCGCGAGCTGAGCGGGCCGGAGGACCTCATCCTGGAATGACGGCGAACTCCTCGAGCAGGCGCAGCCCCTCCGGCCACTCGCCCAGGCCGCTGTCGGCGTTCACGTGTCCGAGCGGCCCGAGCTCGACCAGTCGCGCCCCCCACGCGACCGCGAACGCCGCGATGCGCTCGGGCGTCGCGTACGGGTCGTCCGACGATCCGAGCACCACGCTCGGCAGCGGCAGCGGGCCGTCGGCGATCGTGAAGCCCACCGCGGGCGGCGGGAACGCGGCTGCATCCGGATCCGGCGGCGCGACGAGGAACGCCCCGACGGCACGCCGCCGCACCGCCGGCGCTCGCATCGCCCAGTGGGCGACCGCGAGGCAGCCGAGGCTGTGGGCGACGACGATCGGGGGCCGTGATGCCGCGGCGACCGCGGCGTCGACGGCCCGGATCCAGTCGTCGAGGTCGGGACGGTCCCATGATGCCGGGGCGATGCGCCGCGCCTCGGGGAGCGTGCGCTCCCAGGCCGACTGCCAGTGCGTCGCGCCGGACCCGAAGACGCCGGGGACGAGGACCAGGGGGTGCGGCATGGACGGCTCCTCGAATGCGCGGACGGGGCGGCGCGCCCTCGCCCGGTGCGTTCAGCATGCCAGTCGCGGCGCGCGGTCGCGACGGGTGACGTGACGTCGCGCGCGGTGACAGGCTGGGGGCATGGCGGAACCCGACACCCTCCGCACCGACGTCCTGGTCGTGGGCGCCGGGCCGAGCGGGCTGATGGCCGCCCTGGTGCTGGCGCGCCGCGGCGTCGACGCGATCATCGTCGACGGCAAGGACGGCCCGACGCGCGAGTCCCGCGCGCTGCTCGTGCAGGCCCGGTCGATGGAGCTCTACGACCAGCTCGGACTCGCCGATCGCGTGCTCGCGGGTCGCGCCGAGGCGCAGGGCGCCGTGCTCGGGTTCCGGCACGAGGAGATCGGACGGATCCCGCTTCGCCGGCTGGGCGAGGGCCTCACGCCCTTCCCCGACCTCACGATCTTCGAGCAGAGCCGGAACGAACGCCTGCTCGTCGATGCGCTCGGCGAGGCCGGTCGCGACGTGCGCTGGCGGCACCGGCTGGTCGCCCTCCACTCGCAGCGGTCCTCCGTCGCGGCGACGCTGGAGGGACCCGACGGGGAGGTCGTCGTCGAGGCTCGGCACGTGATCGGTGCGGATGGCGCCCACTCCGCCGTCCGGGAGCTCCACGGCATCCCGTTCGAGGGCGTGACGAACCAGCACACCTTCTTCGTCGCCGACGCGATCGGGGCGACCGGACTGGTGGAGGGGTGGGTCAACGTGCGCTTCGCGCCGGACGACCTCCTCCTGTCGTTCCCGATGGGCGGGGAGGGGCACCATCGCATCCTCGGAGTCGTGCGCGACCGCGAGCTCGGGGGCGCTGCGGAGCTCTCCGAGCCGCTCCTGCGCTCCCGCCTCGCGCGGGGGTTCACGGTCGGGTACCGGTCGTCGACCTGGTTCGCGACCTACCGACTGCACCACCGCGTGGCGGCGAGGTTCCGCGACGGCCGCTGCTTCGTCGTCGGCGACGCCGCCCACATCCACTCCCCGGTCGGCGGGCAGGGCATGAACACCGGCCTGCAGGACGCGCACAACCTCGCGCACGCGCTCGCCGACGTGCTCGTGGACGGCATGCCGCCGCGCCGCCTCGACCGGTTCGAGGCCGAGCGGCGCCCGGTCGCCCTGAAGCTCGTGGCCACGACGGACCGCCTGTTCTCCGATGTGACGTCCGAGTCGCGCCGGGCGCACCTGATCCGCGCACGCGTCATCCCGACGGTCGGCCGGGTCGTCGTCCCGCTGCTGCCCAGGGTGCTCGGCGGCGCTCGGGTGTTCGGCCTGATCTCGCAGATCCGCATCCGGTACCGGATGTCGCAGCTCGTGCCGTCGCGATCCCAGGTGCGCGACGACGTCGTGGGCAAGCGCCTGCCGTACGTCGCGGGCGAGCCGTCGAACTTCGACGCGCTGCGATCGATGCGCTGGCAGGTGCACGGCTACGGCGCGCCGGCCACGCTGGTGCGGCGGGTCGCGACCTCGCTCGGACTCGAGCACCACGTCTTCCCGCCCGCCCCGGGTCGCCTGCGCTCCGACCGCCTCTACCTCGTGCGCCCGGACGGGTTCGTGGCGGCGCAGGCGAGCGTGCCGGCCGGACGCCGAGCCGGACCGGACACGGTGCCCGCGACCTTCCGCGAGCAGCTCGACGGCTGAGCGGCGTCAGCCGGAGGCGGCGCCGGGCTGCTCCGCCTCCTCGGGGGAGGCGGCGGCCGGCACCGGGGCGACGCGCGCGGACCAGCTCGTCGCATCGCGCGACATGGCCCACGGCTCGGTCCGGCGCAGGCCGTGGCATCCCAGCACGACCTTCGCGACCCCGTCGGCGAGGTCGCGCGAGGACGGCGGGTTGGTGCGGTTCAGTTCGTCGAGGCTGAACGCGTCGACCGCGATCGGCTCGATGCCGCCATTCGCGTAGAGCAGCAGGTCCCACGACTCGACGTCGTCGGTCACGACCACGCGGCGCAGTTCCGCCCGCCCCGCGTGCTGCACCTCGTCGTCAGTCAGGCTCCCGAATGGCTTCGTCATCGTGCACCCCCGACCAAGCCAACCCCAGGCGGCCGCGGCACGGCGACAGGCGCGTGGGCGAGTCGCGCGAGCGCGTATCGTCGTCCCGTGGACGTGACGGACGGGGCGGGGAACACGGCCGACGACGCCACGGGGCGCAGGGTCGCGGGTGCCGCGACGCAGCTCGGCACCGAGGTCTCGATCAACTTCGGCTCCTCGCTCGCGGGCCTCGTGATCCCGGTGGTCGGCGCGTTCGTCGTGGTGGCCGTGCGCCAGCTGGTGATGGTCGCGGCGGTCCTGCCGTTCTACCGTCCCCGGCGGGCGCAGCTCACCTGGCGACGACTGCGGCCCGCCCTGGCACTCGGTTTCGTGCTCGCGGTCATGAACGTGTCGTTCTACGAATCGGTCGACCGGCTCGGGCTCGGCATCGCCGCGACCATCGAGTTCCTCGGCC